>CAYNAM010000038.1:0-20158 GCA_964395065.1 uncultured Ventosimonas sp. | reverse complement strand
GGCCATTAAATAAACAATCGGTAGGCTTAGTTGTGTATTGGCAGCTAACCCCCCTAAGACAGCTACAGTTTCACCTTCCAGCATACAGCCTAATGCGATTGCAAAGTAACCATATTGAGCAATAAACGTGCTTAAATCCACAGTATTAGCCTAGTGAAGTATTTAATAAAGCTTAGTATTATAGCAAGGATAAGTTTCTGCTAATACTTTTTCTTATTTCAAATTTTTCTTGATGAAGCCAATACATAATGACTTGAACAATATATTGCTGCTGTTGTGGTGTTAAGTTGCAGCCTTCAGGAATATTATGCCATTTCATTAAGCAGCTACGACAACATGTTGCCGTAGCATGCTGTGCGACAAAAACAGGGTGCCCTTTCCAAGGGGTTTGTTTTCCATCGTTAACGGGATGAGCGGGTGCTAAGCGCTGACTAATGAATTCAGCGGCGTGTTTAGCAATGACTGACTTCCCCTTTAGTTTGAGGTAACTGTAGTCTTTTTCACTAAGTTTAATACTAGAGCGAAATTGTGACTGGTTAAGTTGCTGAAATAGTATGGCTAGCTGAGGATCTAACGCCATCATTTAGCACGCAACTGATTCAATAAATTATGGTTTGGATAGCCATCAGCAGCAATACCTATTGCTTTTTGGTAGCTTCGGATTGCTTGGCGTGTGTTAGCACCTATGATTCCATCAGCATAACCTGCATTGTAGCCTTTCTGATTGAGTAGTGATTGTAACTCTTTTCTCTCTGTTCTAGAAAGTGGTTTGTCTTCGGTAGGCCAGCTATGTATTATTTTTCCTTGTTTGCCTTTAAGGTTGTCTGCAAGTAAACTGACTGCAAGAGCATAGGATGTAGAGTTGTTGTATTTCATAATGGCAAAAAAATTGCGGTATACAATAAACGCGGGACCATTGGCTCCGGCCGGTAAAATAATGGCCGCTAGTAGATTTTTCTCATGAGTGGGAATGGGTTGTCCATTGGTCAGTGTTATGCCTTGTTTGATCCATTCTGTAACTGATTTTTTTGTGGATATATCTGTTTGAGAGTAGTCAAAGTTCTTAGGTAATTTTACTTCATGCCCCCAAGTCTCTTTATATTGCCAACCTGATGTTTGTAAATAGTTTGCCGTAGAGGCTAGGGCATCAGGTATAGATGTCCAAATATTTCTATGACCATCGCCATCATAGTCAACGGCGAGTGCTAAGTAAGTGGTGGGGATAAATTGTGTTTGCCCCATTGCACCAGCCCATGAGCCTTTCATGTCTTTTACTTTAACATCTTTATTTTGTAATATTTTTAAAGCAGCAATGAGTTGTTCTTTTGCGAACTTACTGCGTCTACCTTCGTAGGCGAGAGTGGCTAGTGAGCGAATCACGTTTTTATTGCCTGTAAAACTGCCATAACCACTTTCCATGCCCCATATAGCAATAAAGACTTCTTGATCGATATGGTAGCTCTGTTCAATATCATCGAGTAATTTTTTGTTTTCTTGAATTTTCTTATTACCGTTACTGATTCTTGTTTTAGAAACAGCCGTATCTAGGTATTCCCATACAGGGCGTGTAAATTCGGGTTGGCTGCGGTCAGCTTTTACTACGTCAGGATCAGGGGTTATCCCTTGAAATGATTGATCAAATACATGGGTGTTGATGCCCTTTGTTATTGCATAAGCTTTAAATTCAGTTAGCCACTCGTTAAAGCTTTGGCTAGGATTGTCAACGATTAACTCTTCTTCTGATGTAGCCTTTACCATAGGTTGAGAGCTTTTTTCTGTTACATTGACAGGTTGAGTATATGTATTGGTTGCTGATTGAGAGCAGGCTGTTAAAAAGAGTGATAATGTTAAACCTGCGCAAGTAGCACGATAGAGCATGAGTGGCCTCATTTTACCAAGAAAAATTTTCTATGTATTTTACTCTTTTATGATGTAATAGTCTTTAGGGGATTAAATAATGTAAGCTTAAAGAAAGGAAAGAAAGTGTAGAGCTTTTATTTATTAAGCTACAAAAAAAGCCCCATCATAGTAGTTATGTGGGGCCTTTCGGTTATAGCTGCCTTTTCCTTTGACTGGTTTTTGGGTTCGCGTGCGGAAGAGAGGTTGCATGACCAAACGTTTTGCTTTACTTGGTTCACGACGCATTTTTTTCATATTTTTCTCCTTTTGAAAGAGAATATACTGACAGAAAATACAGCGTTATTGCAATGCATAGAATGTTTAAATTAAGTATTTATTCAGTTATTTTCACTTTTCTATGATGAGCAAAGCGATTTTCTAAGAATTGAATAATTAAACTTGCAATATCTTGTTGAGCTATGTTTTCAATGCCTTCTAGCCCTGGTGAGGAGTTAACTTCCATGACGAGTGGACCACGGTTGGAACGTAAAATATCAACCCCTGCAACCTGTAAACCCAATACTTTTGTTGCTTTAATCGCGATTGCTCGCTCTTGTGGTGTTATTTTAACGTTTTCTGCTGCACCGCCACAGTGCAGATTAGAACGGAATTCTCCAGGTTCTGCTTGACGCTTCATGGCGGCAATCACTTTCCCACCGATTACAAAACAGCGGATATCAGCACCTTCTGCTTCTTTTATGTATTCTTGTACCATCATGTGGTGTTTAAGTTTCATGAAGGATTGTAATACGGATTCAGCTGCTTTTTGGTTTTCACACAGTACTACACCTAATCCTTGAGTCCCTTCTAGTAGTTTTATGACGAGTGGAGCTCCTCCAACCATTTGTATGAGGTTTGGGATGTCATCAGGTGAATGGGCAAATCCTGTAATGGGTAAGTCGATGCCTTGTGTGGATAATAGTTGCAAACAGTGGAGCTTATCACGTGATTTTTTGATAGCTGTAGAGCTATTAAGAGTTAGCACATTCATCATTTCAAATTGACGCAGTAAAGCACAGCCATAAAATGTAATGGACGCACCAATGCGTGGAATGACTGCATCGATGTTGGATAATATCTCCCCTTGAGAAAAAGCTTGTGGTTGCAAGCTTGTAATGTTCATATAGGCGCGCAGGGGGTTTATAACGATAACTTCATGTCCCCTTGAAGTGCATGCCTCCATCAACCTTTTGGTTGAGTATAATGTAGAGTTGCGAGATAAAATGGCTATTTTCATAACGTAGGTATCCGCTAGTTTGGAGGTAAAAGCGTAAAAGAGGGTTTGGATTGCACATAGCTCAACGCAGGATTGACTAGAATTTTACCATCGATTAATGCTTTGGAACCTAGCAATACACGGTATTGCATTGTTCTACGGCATGCTAATGTAAACTCCACAGGCCATGTATGATTACCTAGCGTCAGCTGTGTCATAATAACGTAACGACTTTGCGACAAGCCGTTAGAGCTTTTTATAGTTTTTATGCTGACAAGGGGGGCTTCGCATCGATGGCCTCGTTGTACAAGTGTTCCAATATGCGCTGTAAAGCGAACCCATTTTTTATTATTACGGCTAAAAACTTCAATGTCTGTGGCGTGTAAACTGGAGGTACTCGCTCCAGTATCAATTTTTGCACGTAGCCCAATTACACCAAGCTCTGGTAGGCTGATCCACTCATAAAGTCCTACAATAAAGGGAGCTGCTTTCATTGATGATTAGTCATTTTTTTGTGCTGCAATTTCTGCTTTAATTTTTTCCATATCCAGTTCTTTAACCTGTGCAATTAGATCATCCAATGCATTTGCTGGTAATGCGCCTGACTCAAAATATACAACAACCTTTTCACGAAAGACAGCAATCGTCGGAATAGAACGAACGCTAAAGCTATTGGCGAGTGCTTCTTGTTCTTCTGTATTAATTTTTCCAAACACAATATCAGGGTGCTTCTCTGATGCGCTTTCAAAGGTTGGGGCAAAGTTGCGACAAGGGCCACACCATGAAGCCCAAAAATCTAATATGACAATTTCGTTAGACTCTATAATGTTTTCAAAGTTGTTATTTGTAATTTCAACGGTAGCCATTTTTTATCTCTCTACTTGGTTTTAAATAATTGCTTGATACTCTTTTTATTGTAACTCGTTTAAGGTTGTAAACTGAAATAGTTATTATGTGCTAAGGTCATTAATTAAATTAATTACGATGATTAGTTTTGATAGGGGGGTATCAGATAGTTTTATGTTGTACAATAGACGCAATTAAAAATATGAGGGGCGAAGAGTTATGTCTGATATTAAACATTCTAAAGTCATTATTTTGGGCGCAGGCCCTGCGGGTTACACAGCGGCCGTTTATGCGGCACGTGCTAACTTATCCCCATTGTTGATTACGGGGATGCAACCAGGCGGACAATTAACAACAACTACTGAGGTGGATAACTGGCCAGGTGATGTTGAAGGTGTACAGGGGCCTGATTTGATGGTGCGTATGCAAAAACATGCTGAACGATTTGCAACCGAAATTGTTTATGACCATATTAATCAAGCTGATTTATCAAAGAAACCCTTTACTCTTGTCGGTGATAGTGGCACTTATACTTGTGATTCATTAATTGTTGCTACTGGCGCTTCTGCGCAATACTTAGGGTTGCCTTCGGAAACCCAATTTATGGGTAAAGGTGTGTCTGCTTGTGCGACTTGTGATGGTTTTTTCTACAAAAACCAAGTAGTTGCTGTTGTTGGTGGTGGAAATACTGCTGTTGAAGAGGCATTATACCTTTCGAATATAGCAAAAGAGGTGCATGTTATTCACCGTAGAGATAAGTTACGCTGTGAAAAAATTATGCAAGATAAGCTCTTTGAAAAAGCTAAAACAGGTAATGTCGTGATTCATTGGAATACTGAACTTGATGAAGTATTAGGTGATAAAACGGGCGTGACAGGTGTTTCTTTAAAGAGTGTCGATACGGGTGAAAAAACTACTCTAAATTTAATGGGTGTTTTTATTGCAATAGGCCACAAACCTAATACCGATATTTTTCAAAACCAATTAGCGTTAGATAATGGTTATATAAAAATTTGTGGTGGTAAGTTAGGCGTGACGGCTACCAGTATTGAAGGCGTGTTTGCGGCAGGTGATGTGGCTGATCAAGTTTATCGCCAAGCAATTACTTCAGCAGGTGCTGGTTGTATGGCTGCCTTGGATGTAGAACGTTATTTAGATGGATTATAGAGATTATGTCGTTGACTCTATTGTCGGATGAGGACTTGACTTTTCCGCCTTTAGAACAGGCGTTAACAGAGCCTGATGGGTTATTAGCCATGGGGGGAGACTTGTCTCCTACACGTTTAGAGGCAGCCTATAGGCATGGTTGTTTTCCGTGGTTTAATCCGGATGACCCTATTTTGTGGTGGTCACCTGATCCTAGAATGGTTTTATTTCCTGAGCAATTGCATGTTTCACGCAGTATGCGCAGGCTGTTGAATGCTTCGGCATTTGATGTGACCTATGATCAGGAGTTTAGTGCTGTCATTGAGGGGTGTAGCCAGCCTAGAGATTATACGGATTTGACATGGATTACTGATGATATGCGCCAAGCTTATTTGGCACTGCATGAGTTAGGTTTGGCACATTCCGTAGAAGTTTGGCAACAGGGTGAGTTGGTAGGTGGTTTGTATGGCTTACTTATCGGCCGCTTGTTTTTTGGTGAGTCAATGTTTAGCCGTGTGACGAATGCCTCTAAGTTTGGTTTTATTCAGTTAGTTTATAAGTTAAGAAAAGCAGGCGTTGTATTAATTGATTGTCAAATGCATACTAGTCATTTGCAAAGCCTTGGTGCAGATCTAATACCACGAAAAGTTTTTGCTAGTTATTTGCGTGATTACCAATATCAATCTATTTCTATTGACTGGAAATGTTCTGATGGGATGTTAGGATGATACAAGATTTATCAGATGTAACACTTTATATGGCAGATTCTCATCCTTGTAGTTATCTTGTTAATCAGAAAGCATCGACTGTCTTTGTAGATCCTAAATTGGTTTTAACTAAAGAACAATATAGCCATTTTTCGAATTTAGGGTTTAGGCGAAGTGGTCATTATATCTATCAACCCCATTGTGCAAATTGTCATGCTTGTGTCCCTGTAAGAATAGCTGTAACAAAGTTTGTATTTAGTCGCCAGCAAAAGCGAGTGATAAGAAATAATCAAGACTTAGTTGTTCAGAAAGTTGCTCCTCGTGATACAGAGGAGTACTTTGATTTGTATAAACGTTATATTAATACAAGGCACAGTGATGGCGATATGTATCCTGCCACGCGTGAACAGTATCAAAGCTTTTTGGTTGATGTACCTGAATATTGCGCATTCTATGAGTTCCGAAAAGATAGTAGGTTAATGGCTGTGGCAGTTGTCGATGTATTGGAAAATCATTTGTCAGCAGTCTATACTTTTTTTGAGCCTGATGAAAAAAAGCGCAGTTTAGGACAATATGCTATTTTATGGCAGATTAAGGAGTGTCAAAGGCTAGGGCTTGATTACTTGTCATTAGGGTATTGGATTAAAACTTGTCGTAAAATGAGTTATAAGTTGCAATATAGACCCATCGAGTTATTTGTTAATCAACGATGGGTTCAAATGAATTAAAAAGTGTATTATTTTTTCTTATGGTTAGGTGCCATGCTTATAAGAATATTATCTTTATCAATAAAGTGGTGTTTTAAAGCGATAAGGATATGTCCTGCAACCAATAGTCCACAGAACCAAGCAAGGTATACATGAATATCTTTGACGATGGAAGCATACTGTGCATTAGGATTTGCCAGAGAGGGCAGTTCAATAAGACCAGCAAGCATAACAGGTCTACCAGCAAAGGAACTCATGAGCCAGCCACTAATAGGCATACAAAGTAAAGCAAATAAATAAAGTGCAATATGACCAAGTTTGGCCATTTGTTTCGCGTGTTGGCTCATGGTATCAGGTAGTGCAGGTGGCGTATGTGTTAGACGCCAAAAAATACGAATGATAATGAGAACGAGTAGTGTGCTTGCTACTGCCTTGTGTAGCGAAGTTAGCCCATGATTTGGGTTGAATATATCTCTTCCGTAAACAGCCATCATGCCTATTATCCAAACAAAAATCCATATAAATGCCATAAGCCAATGTATAAGTTTGGCTGTAGCCGTATAGCTGTGTTGATTCTTCATTGAAGCTCCCTTATTTGTTTTCAATTTAATACTAAATAGTTTATAAATTAATTTTATAGACTTTAATAATAAATAATCAATCAGTGGTATAGAGTATTCCACCTTTGATTATAATAAAAATTACTATGGCGTTAGTATAGCTAAAAGAATATTGCTATTTACCTTTTAATAAACTATTTATTTTTATCATTGATTAGTGTGCATTTGTTATGGATGATTTTCAGCGGTCAATAGTATACTTTTCCTTTTGGAATAGGACTTATTGCTTTTAAGAATCCTTCGTGGTTATTCATAGATAATGTTTTTAATGCATCAGTGGGATAATCCCACCACTGGCTTTCTAACAGCTCTTGGCAAATTTTTCTGGAAAACGGAATCTAATAATTTTTACAGGGTTACCTACATAGTAGTTATAAAGCCAATGTGAATAAGTGATTTAGCAATTGGTATTAAAGTAAACACTGTTCTTATAACGGAAACAGTGTTTATTGTGTTGTATTTTAAGTTAAAAGTTACTTCTGAAATAGGGGCTTAAACAAGGGAGACAGTAACAAACTACCTTTGTCATTTAAATGATTATCATCATTATAAATAGGCTCTCCATTTATTGAACCAGAGCAAACTTGACCGTCTTGGCATAAATAGTTTGTGGGATCTAACAAAGTGATTCCACATTGTTTTTTAGCTTCATTCATAACCTTAAGTATAAAAGCTTGACGATCATAATATTGGCTGATAGGAAGTGTAATGTCTATTACATGATTAGTGAAATGTTTTTGCATTTTTAAGCTTTTAACAACGTTAGTTCGCATCTCAGGAATGGGTTTAATAATATAAACAGGGCGTTGTTTTGCGAGCTTACACACAGTATCTAAATAAGCTTTCTGATAAGTCTCTAAGTATTGTTTACGATCATAATTATTGATACCGTTAAATCTTGCAAAATGACCTCCTAGATCAATTGGATCTGGGTATAGGCTTGCTCGATTAATGATAAAAAGAGGTACGTCGGGATATTGTGTTGCTAGCTGACCAAATATTTTAGCATTAAGTTTATGACAAAGATTAGTTTCACTCTTGCTCTTGAAATGATACCCATCAAGTGTAGGGCAGCCACCTCGAGCCCATACAATAGTTTGCCCATTGTTGACATGGCGTATAGCTTGTGAAATAGCATCAGTATGGCTGTCACCAATGATGATAGCTTGGGGAATTCCATGTCCATACTTGCAGTCAATGAAATCGTTTTTTGATGGGATGCACTCTTTATTTATTGTTTGAGTTGTTTTAGCCGTAGTATCTTCAGTGTAGTAATGTTTCTTTACATAAGACGCAAGGCTTGGGCTGATAACTCCTCCTAATATGACAACAACAGACAGATATTTAATGATAGCCATGCGTCGGGTATTTTTTCTTTTTAAGAAAAATTGCTCAACACAGTAATATGAAATAGTTGCCAAAGTAAAGGAGGTAACAATGCCTATAGTAATATAGCTAGGCTCGTCTGATGAACCAGAGTAATAAAGGAATACGGCAATTGGCCAATGCCATAGATAGGCTGAATAAGAAATTTTTCCTATGAATTGTGCAATAATATTTCCAGTGATAATCGAGTCTCTATTGCCATAAAGGATCATCATTGTACCTATGACAGGTACTAAGGTTAAGTAGCTTGGCCAATAATCACCTTCTGAGAAATAAAAAATACTAAAAATAATTAAGAAGAGTCCTGATAGTTCAAATGTAAGGCGTGTTTTTTTGCCTAATGTCATTGGGAATAAAAAGACAATTCCTCCTGCGATCATCTCCCATGCACGGGTAGGTAAGAGATAGAAAGTAGCCGTAGGGTTTTCATGAACATAAAGACTAGCACCTATGAGTGAAAAGGCAGCAACCATTAATAATAATGTTCTTACTACATTTTCTTTGAAAAAACGACAGAGTAAGGCTATAACAATAGGATATATAATATAAAATTGCCATTCAACAGATAATGACCATGTATGTAGTAACCAGTTTTCTTGTGTTGAGGTAGCAAAATAACCAACTTTA
Organism: uncultured Ventosimonas sp.; assembly: GCA_964395065.1. Taxonomy (GTDB): domain Bacteria; phylum Pseudomonadota; class Gammaproteobacteria; order Pseudomonadales; family Pseudomonadaceae; genus Entomomonas. The sequence goes on along the minus strand of CAYNAM010000038.1, from coordinate 11,004 downwards.
TGGCTATAGTAAATATTAGAGGTGAAGAAAATACTAGATTTTACGCATCGTAATAATTCTCTATAGTCAAAAGGATCTAAATAAATAAACCCCAATATCATGAGAATGATACAAAGAACTGCTAAAGCAGGGATAATTCGTTTTGCTCGTGAAATATAAAAATCTATTAAAGAGAATGTTTTTTTTCGGATGCGTGTAAAGATAATCATGGTCATCAAGTAACCTGATATAACAAAAAAAACATCTACTCCTGCAAAACCACCTGTAAACCCTTTTATTTTAAAGTGGAATAATATTACTGCAAGCACTGCAATAGCTCTTAATCCATTGATGTCTTTTCTAAATGTCATGATTACACGTCAAGGTTATAATTAAACCGCATACTCTAATCTAAAATATATAAAATTGCCAAAATTTTATACACTACATTTTGGCTCTACTGTTTTTATAAAATACAGTATTGTTTGACAGTGTTTGCACTGGTATTTTTTTCCTTTTTTTATAGCATTGTGTCTTCTTATGGTTAGAGGATGTTGGTTAGAGCAACGGCAACCATAAATATAGTAAACTGTTGGTTTTCGTTTAACGTTATAGCGATGGCATCGCTCAGGTGATAGTTGATAGACAGTGCTCATGATTTGTTGCCACTCTTTACCATGAGGGCGAATTTTTTGGCCAAATAATTGATAAGCTAATAAATGCGCTATTTCGTGAGGGACTGTTTGTTTTAGAAAGAGTTGTTGATTATTTAAAAGCAGTTCTTTATTAAAGCGTAGTAAGTTCAGAGCTGGGGTAGCAGTTCCTGCGCTAAGACCTTTAAGATCGATTTTGACGGTTGGACGTATAAATGCTTGTTTGAAAAATAACTCAGCTTTTTGGTAGTAGCCTTCTATTGCGATATTCAGATGGAGGAGTAGCTGTTGGTCGTTAGAAAACAGATGCATATTTAGTAGCAGAGAAGAATAAACTAATGAATGAAAGAAGATATCATAGCAGTTTTCTGGATGCTTTGTAATTTTGTTACAGGGAGTACACTTTTATTATAGGATTATTCTTATAATATAAGTATAATTAGACACTTTAAGCCCATTTTTTATTAAGGAGTTTTTATGGCTGTTGAACGCACACTTTCTATTATTAAACCTGATGCGGTTGCAAAAAATGTAATAGGTGAGATTGTCACTCGTTTTGAAAAGGCTGGTTTAAAAGTAGTTGCTGCAAAAATGGTACAGCTATCAGCACGTGAAGCAGGTGGTTTTTATGCCGAGCATAAAGAGCGCCCATTTTTCAATGACTTGGTTGCATTCATGACTTCTGGCCCTGTTGTTGTTCAAGTACTTGAAGGTGATGATGCGATTGCTAAAAATCGTGAGTTAATGGGCGCTACTGACCCTAAAAAAGCAGAGAAAGGTACAATTCGTGCTGATTTTGCTGTTTCCATTGATGAAAATGCTGTTCATGGATCAGACTCTGCTACTTCTGCTGCACGTGAAATTAGTTATTTCTTCGCAGCGACAGAAGTGTGTGAACGTATTCGTTAAGTTGTTGTAATAAGAATAGGTAGTTGTTTATGAGTAATGCGACTGATAAGTTGAATTTGCTGGGGCTGAATCAGTCGCAGCTTGAAGCGTTTTTTGAGTCTATTGGTGAAAAACGTTTTCGTGCTGGGCAATTGATGAAATGGATTCATCACTTTGGTATTGATAATTTTGATGATATCACTAATTTTGGTAAGGCATTAAAAGAAAAACTAAAAGAAAAGGCAGAAATACGTGGTCCTGAAATTGTTAGCCAAAATATATCACAAGATGGTACTCGTAAATGGATTGTGAAGGTAGATTCCGGAAATTTAATAGAAACAGTTTATATTCCACAAAATAATCGAGGTACACTTTGTGTTTCATCACAAGCAGGGTGTGGTCTAGACTGTAGTTTTTGTTCGACGGGTAAGCAAGGTTTTCATAGCAATTTAACTGCGGCAGAAATTATTGGGCAAGTTTGGATTGCTAATAAGTCATTTGGAACGATTCCAGGTAAAATTGATCGTGCTATTACGAATGTCGTTTTAATGGGAATGGGGGAGCCGCTGCTTAACTTTGATAATGTTATTGTTGCTATGCAAGTGATGATGGATGATTTAGGTTATGGTATATCAAAGCGTAAGGTTACTCTATCAACTTCTGGTGTTGTTCCAATGATTGAGGAACTCTCTAAGCATGTAGATGTGTCTTTAGCTATATCGCTTCATGCCCCTAATAATGCATTACGTAATCAGTTAGTACCGATTAATAAAAAATATCCATTAGAGCAATTGTTAGATGCAGGATTAAAATATATTTCTGGCTTGGGTGAAAAAAGAGTTTTAACAATAGAATACACCTTATTAAAAGGTGTTAATGATCAGCCAGAGCATGCACAGCAACTTATAGAGCTGCTAAAAAATATTCCTTGTAAAATTAATTTAATTCCGTTTAACCCATTTCCTCATTCAGGTTATGAGCGTCCGAGCAATAACGCTGTACGACGATTCCAAGATATGCTTTATAATGCTGGGTTTAATGTGACAACTCGTACCACAAGAGGGGAGGATATTGATGCGGCTTGTGGGCAGTTGGTCGGTCAAATAAATGATAGAACAAAGCGTAGTGCACGCTATATCGCTGTGCGTGAATTGAGTTTAAATGATAGTGATTCGATGAGCTCAATAGAAATTAAGTAGTTAGGAAGAAGCTAATGAAAATAGTTAAGTTATTAAAAGTACTTTTGGTTACGGTTATTTGTGTTGTTGTATCTGGCTGTGTGACAGAGGTTGCTGGAAAGCGAGAAGTATTGAATACAGATAAAGGGCGGCAAGAGGCTGTACAGGCCTATATTGACTTGGCTTTAGGTTATATCCGTGAAGGACAAACGGAGGAAGCTAAACAGCCATTGGTTGATGCGCTTAAAATAGATCCAGGCAGCGCAGATGTTAATGGTATGATAGCCTATGTTTTTCAGCTTGAACAAAACTACAAAGATGCGGATGAGTATTTTAAAAAAGCATTGGTATTAGATCCTTCTAACTCAAGAATTTTAAATAATTATGGTGTATTTCTTTTTTCACAAAATCGTTTAGATGAGTCAAAAAAATACTTTTTAAAAGCGTTGGATGATCCTTTTTATTCTGAGCGATCAATGGTATTCGAGAATATAGGATTAGTTGATCTACAACAAAATAATTTAGTCAAAGCCGAAGAAAACTTTCGTCAAGCATTGCTGTTGAAGAGAACTCGTGTGGTTTCGATTCTCGGATTAGCTCAAGTTTATTATCAAAAGAAAAATTATCCAACGGCACTTAATTATTATAACAGCTATGCTGGTATGATGGGAGAGGCTCAAAGTCCACAAGGACTATTATTAGGGATTCGTTTGTCCAATGCTGTGAATGATAAAGTCAATGCTGCTAAGTATGCAATGCAATTAGAGCGGTTATATCCAAAGTCTGTTGAATATCGAGAGTATAAGGCAGGAAGTAAATGAATACTGAATCAATTGAAATGAACGAGGTTTCTCAACCATGCCAACTACTAAAAACTGAGAGAGAAAAGCGTGGTGTTACAACCAAGCAGATTGCAGATGTTTTAAATTTGCCAGAGCGTTTTATTATTTATTTAGAAGAGGGTGAGTTTAGTAAGCTTCCTGGAGTTACTTTTACGCGTGGGTATATTCGTAATTATGCTAAATACCTGGAGTTAGCCAATGTTGATGAATTAGTTGGTGCATTTGATGCTTGTTTGGATAGTGATGTTAGTGACACAAGAGTGCTTGATTTTAAGCAAATAAAGCGTATAAAGAGTATATCCAATAGTATTTATTGGCTTGTGAGCTTTGTAGTTTGTTTAATACTTGCAGGTATCATCTTTTTAATATGGCAACATTTTGCAAGTTCAAATGTTAACCCAGCTCTACCCAGTGAGAATGGAACAGTCATTGTGGATCCAGTATCTATAGCATCAACAGATGCACAAGCACAAAATACTATACCGCTTGTCGCAAGTGATAGTACCTCATTACCTTTAGTTATAAATAATACGACAAAACTATCATCTGATAATATCATTTCACCTATTGATAATGACAACAGCCGTTTAATTGAAGTACAAGATGAAAATATAGATCAAGGAAGTGTGAAAACTCAAGAGAAAGCCAAGTCAAATATAAAAAATGGTGAGGGACGCATTGAAGCAAGTTTTAAGGCAAATTGTTGGGTAAGTATTACTGATGTTACAGGCAAAGTTTTAGTGAGTAAACTTTTTACCGCTAATATGCATCTAAATATTTCAGGAAAGCCACCGTTTGACGTGGTTTTAGGGGCGCCCGCGGTAGTTTCTATGGAATATAATGGAGAGCCTGTAAAACTCAACCAAACATCAAATACACATCGACTTAAGTTAGGTAAATAAGTTTTTATGAATACCCTATCCCCTATAAAGCGTCGTATTTCTAGGAAAATATATGTTGGTGATGTTGCCGTTGGTGGGGATGCGCCAATCAGTGTACAAAGCATGACTAACACTGAAACCTGTGATGTGGCAGCAACAGTTGATCAAATACAGCGACTTGAAAAGGCGGGTGCTGATATTGTTCGAGTTTCAGTGCCAAGTATGGAAGCCGCTGAAGCTTTTGGACAAATCAAAAAACAAGTGAAAGTACCTCTGGTCGCTGATATACATTTTGACTATACCATCGCACTAAGAGTTGCAGAGTTGGGTGTGGATTGTTTACGAATTAATCCCGGTAATATTGGTAGAGAAGATCGTGTAAGAGCGGTTGTCGATGCGGCTAAAGATAAAAATATACCCATTCGTATTGGTGTGAATGCAGGCTCTTTAGAGAAAGACTTGCAAAAAAAGTATGGGGAACCAACGCCAGAGGCATTAGTTGAGTCTGCTTTACGGCATATTGATTATTTAGATAAGCTAGATTTTCAAAACTTTAAGGTTAGTGTTAAAGCATCTGATGTATTTATGGCGGTTAGTGCCTATCGCTTATTAGCTGAACAAATCGAGCAACCACTGCATCTTGGGATTACTGAGGCGGGAGGTTTGCGGTCGGGTACGGTTAAATCTGCTGTAGGGCTCGGTATCCTATTAAATGAAGGTATCGGTGATACTTTACGTATTTCTTTGGCGGCAGACCCAGTTGAAGAAGTAAAAGTAGGATTTGATCTATTAAAATCACTTAAACTGCGTTCGCGTGGCATTAATTTTATCGCTTGTCCGAGTTGTTCACGGCAGAATTTTGATGTTGTTAAAACAATGAATGAATTAGAGACAAGATTAGATGACTTGTTAGTTCCGATGGATGTAGCCGTTATTGGCTGTGTGGTTAATGGGCCTGGAGAAGCAAAAGAAGCTGACTTAGGTTTGGCTGGAGGTTCACCCAATAATCTCGTTTATATTGATGGGAAACCTGCACAGAAATTATCAAATGACTACTTTATTGATGAGCTTGAGCGCTTAATTAGAGAAAAAGCTCGCCAAAAACAAAACGCTATTATCGCTCGTGGCTAATCGTATAGTTAAAAGTTATTTTAAGGAATTATTTTAATGGTAGAAGCATTACAAGCTATTACAGGAATGAATGATATATTGCCAGAGCAAACACCTGTTTGGCAATATTTTGAAGAGACCGTAACTAGCCTTTTAGCCAGTTATGGGTATAAACAAATCCGTACACCTATTATGGAGTATACAGGGCTATTTAAGCGCTCTATAGGTGAAGTGACGGATATTGTAGAAAAAGAAATGTATACGTTAGATAAGGAAGACGGTAAATCTTATGCACTTCGCCCTGAAAATACGGCAGCTGTCGTTCGAGCGATGATTGAGCATGGTTTAACCCATGCAGGACGTGTACAAAAACTTTGGTATTGCGGCCCAATGTTTCGTCGTGAGCGCCCCCAAAAAGGACGCTACCGACAATTTCATCAAATAGGGGTAGAGGTATTTAATTTAGCAGGCCCAGATATTGATGCAGAGTTGATCGCTTTAACATGGCGACTATGGAAGTTACTAGGCATTGAAAGTGCTGTTACCTTAGAGTTAAATAGTTTGGGTAGCTTAGAGGCACGTAATAACTACAAAGCTGCATTGGTTGATTATTTAACAACTTATAAAGATCAGTTAGATAAAGATAGTCAATCTCGTTTATCTACAAACCCATTGAGAATACTTGATACAAAAATTGAATCAACAAAGGCTATTTTAGTCAATGCGCCTAAGTTTACCGATTTTATTGATGAAGATTCATCCGAGCATTTTAAAGGGTTGCTCATGCGTCTTGATACATTAGGTATTCCTTATGTTCTTAATACGAACTTAGTTCGTGGTTTGGATTATTATAATAAAACCGTTTTTGAGTGGACGACTACGGCATTAGGTGCCCAAGGCACCGTATGTGGTGGTGGTCGCTATGATGGACTATTTGAGCAAATAGGTGGTAAGCCTACCTTTGGCGTTGGTTTTGCCATGGGGGTAGAAAGACTTATTCTTTTATTGAAAGAACTAGGTAAAATACCCTCAACACTAAATCAGTTAGATTGTTATTTCGTGGCGGTAGGTGAAGGTACTGAATCATTAGCACTTAAATTGTCTGAGCAAATACGAGACCAATTTCCACAGTTAAAATTACAGGTCAATACAGGCGGTGGCAATTTTAAAAATCAACTTAAAAAGGCAGACAATAGTGGCGCTCGTTATGCACTTATTCTGGGTGAAAATGAACTGTTGCAACAAAAGTTAGTTTGTAAGCCATTAAGAGATGATACGCCCCAACAACTAGTAGACTGGGCAGATATTGCTAGCCATCTTAAACAGTTATTAAAGTAAATAGGAGTTATCGATAGTGACTACACGTATTGAAAATGAAGAAATAGAAGAGTTAAAAAGTTTTTGGAACTCATATGGTAAACCTATTTTTATTGGTGTTTTATTAGCTATTGCTATTGTCTCGGTATGGAAGTTTTGGGAAAACCGTCAAATTACCAATAAAATAAAAGAAGCTCAGAACTATCAATTGTTGATATTTGCCATGTCTCAACCTTTGGATAAGGTGAATGAGGCAGATGTCGTTTCGATTGCAGATCAACTACAAAAAGCTAATCCTGACAGCTATTATGCGCAATATGCAAAATTTTATTTAGCTAAATTAGCGGTTAGTCAGAATAAATTAGATGATGCTGCTAAAGCATTAAAAGCGGTATTAGATAAGCCGGCGGATGCAGCTTTAGCTGAGTTGTCTAGAGAGCGTTTGGTACGTGTGTTGTTAGCGCAGAATAAACCAGATGAAGCTTTTGCTTTATTACAAGCACCTGTGGAAAAAGAGTTTGTTACAACACGAGAAGAGTTAAAGGGTGATGTGCTTTTAAAACAAGGCAAAATAGATCAAGCTCGCGATGCTTATAAAGCAGCTTTGGCGGCAGCAGAAGCAGATAAATTAGGCAATCAGTTGATTATTAAGCTTAAACTGAACAATCTTGCACAAGAGGATGTTAAATAATGTGGCGTAAAATACTGGCTATTTTTTCTGTTGCATTATTGGTCGTAGGGTGCAGTAGTGGCTCAAAAGAGCTACCGCCCGCTGAATTAGTAAAGTTTAATCCTGAAGTTGAGCTGAGTGTGACTTGGTCGCGTTCAATAGGGGATGGGCAGGGGGAACTCTATAATCGATTAACCCCAGCGATTGATGGTAATATGATCTATGCTGCTGATGCAGATGGTTTAGTGATCGCCATGGATCGTTTTACGGGTAAAGTTCAGTGGAAAAAGAAGTTAAAAAAACCTGTGTCAGGCGGTGTTAGTGTTGAATATGGAGTGGTTTTATTAGGCACTATGAAGGGTGAAGTTATTGCACTTGAAAGTAGTTCTGGCGATGTGAGATGGACAGCCCAAGTTAATAGTGATGTATTAGCCCCTCCTGTTACTAATGGAAGTGAGGTGGTTTTACAAACAGGGGCTGATAGTTTATTTGCATTTGATATTGTAACGGGTAAACAGTTATGGCGGTATGATAACTCACCTGCTATTTTGACATTAAGGGGCACAAGTACTCCTGTTATTACTCAAAATACAGCTATTTTTGGTCTTTCAACAGGCCAAATTATTGCACTTGATGTGAAAAAAGGTATCCCTTTGTGGGGGCAGATTATTGCAATTCCCAAAGGTCGTTCAGAACTAGAGCGTATGGTTGATATAAACAGTAAGTTATTAGTATCTAATAATATCTTATACGTTGTTACTTATCAGGGGCAATTAGCTGCAGTGGACTCAAACACAGGACGTATATTATGGCAAAGACCAGCTTCAAGTTACACAGGATTATCTGAACACTCAAATACCTTGTTCCTTACTTTGGCAGATGGAACCGTTCAAGCAATTGAAGAGAGTAACTCGACAGAACTGTGGTCAAATAATCAATTATTACGTCGCCAATTATCAGGTCCAGCAGCTTTCTATAATTATGTGGCTGTCGGAGATTTTGAGGGATACTTACACTTGATGAGTCAAGCCGATGGGCATTTTGTTGCTCGACGTAAGATAGGTAGTGGTGGTTTACGTGTACAGCCAATAGTTGTTGATAATATGATGTATGTTTTTGGCAATGGTGGTAAATTGGTAGCGTTGACCATTAAATAGTGTTCTTCATTAATTAAGAAAAAGTTGTCACTTTGTTTGGGAGATGACTTTTTTATATTAAATATAACCTTTTGATTATGCTATTGAGGAGTTAGTAATTAATTTTCACACAGGTCAAATTTTCTTAATATAGTTTTTTGTCATGCTAGAATACGAGCCTAAAGTATAATATTATGAGCCTCTTCATTTTGTAAGCTGTCAATTAAGGTAAATTAAAATGTTATATATAATATCAGCCATTGCTGTCTTTACTCTCGTTTTTTTTTTGCTACAAAACTGTATCTAATCTCAAACAACGCAATGAAAATTTGTTGGCTTCAGAGGATAATATAGCTTATGTTAAAGCAAATAGTAATGTTATTATTCGTAAAGTAAACAATGAGGAAGTTACACCTTTTTTTTATGAGTATATTAAATCGGGTGGGCAAGAGGTAATCAACCAAGCGGGTGATGTTGTTTTTGTTCTTTCTTATTATCATACTAGTTCAATTCCTCAAGTAGTTAAAATTAATACAAAAGTTAAAGAGGAACAAGTAACATTTAAGCTAGAGTCTGGAAAAGCATATATGATAGATTATTCGTCTGATGATGGTTTTATAATAGAACCATTTGATGGGATGAAGTTTGCTACTGGATTATATAAAAAATTTAAAAGTAAATTCGGTTTGTAAATTATTTTAGCTCTGGTTTTGTCCAGTGCTAAAAATATAGCTTGCTAAGAAGTTAACTAGAAAAATATCTTTCTTATATTATTTGATATTTTTGGTATAGCTGTAAAGTAAGTTCTAATTTAGCCACACCAAGAAATCATGGATGTTAATTTCATCTAAAAGTATGCTCGTAAAAAGGAAAAGTGTATAATTTCGTATTCTTTATTTTAATTATGTATTTGGGGCTTGTGGATGGAAAATCTGGATGAGTTAGTTGTTAAAGCTTTGCAGTTAATAACTGCGGCAAATGATATTAATGAGTTAGAACAATTACGCGTGCAGTATTTAGGTAAAAAAGGTGAGTTAACACAAGTAATGAAATTATTGGGGAACTTATCTCCAGAAGAGCGTCCTAAGGTGGGTGCTTTAATTAATGAGGCTAAAGAAAAAGTACAAGCCGCATTAAACACTTGTAAGAGCCTTTTAGAGCAAAAAGAACTCAATAAAAAACTAGAAGCAGAACAGATTGATGTCACCTTACCTGGACGTGGCCAAACTTCTGGTAGTATTCATCCAATTACTCGTACTTTAGAAAGAATAGAAAGTTTTTTTACGAATATTGGTTACAGTGTCGAAGAAGGTCCTGAAGTTGAAGATGATTATCATAATTTTGAGGCATTAAATATTCCGGGGCATCATCCTGCTCGTGCCATGCACGATACTTTTTATTTTAATGCAAATATGTTGTTGCGTACGCATACATCACCTGTTCAAGTGCGTACAATGGAAGCTAAAAAACCGCCTATTCGTGTAGTGTGCCCAGGGCGTGTTTATCGCTGCGACTCAGATATGACACACTCTCCAATGTTTCATCAAGTTGAAGGGTTATTAGTTGATACGGACATTAGTTTTGCTGATTTAAAGGGAACGATAGAAGAGTTTTTGCGTGTTTTCTTTGAGAGGCAATTTGAGGTTCGTTTTAGACCCTCTTTTTTCCCTTTCACCGAGCCTTCAGCAGAAGTTGATATTCAGTGTGTAATGTGCAGTGGTAAGGGTTGTCGTGTTTGTAAACAAACAGGTTGGTTAGAAGTGATGGGATGTGGAATGGTTCATCCGAATGTATTACGTATGTCGGGGGTAGATCCTGAAGTCTATTCCGGTTTTGCTTTTGGTATGGGAGCCGAGCGTTTAGCTATGTTGCGTTATGGTGTTAATGATTTACGTCTGTTCTTTGATAACGATTTGCGTTTTTTATCCCAATTTCGTTAATAAGCTATTAAATAGAGGAGAACAGTATGAAATTCAGTGAAAATTGGTTACGTAGTTTAGTAGACCCGATGGTTCCTCAAGAGGAATTAGTTGCCCGTTTATCGATGGCGGGATTAGAAGTTGATGGAGTTGAACCTGTTGCAGAGGATTTTTCAGGTGTTGTTGTTGGTGAAATTGTAGCTATAGAACAGCATCCCGATGCTGATAAGTTACGTGTTTGCCAAGTCAGTAATGGTTCTGATACTTTTCAGGTTGTTTGTGGTGCGCCTAATGCAAGGCAAGGAATAAAAGTACCCTTTGCAATGATTGGTGCAAAATTACCAGGTGATTTTTCTATTAAGAAAGCAAAACTACGTGGTGTTGAGTCTAATGGAATGCTTTGCTCAGCAAAAGAGCTCGGCTTAAGTGAT
>CAYNAM010000037.1:0-20559 GCA_964395065.1 uncultured Ventosimonas sp. | reverse complement strand
CACGTTTGCTGTCGAGTGATAGATTAACTTTTCCTGTCCAAATAAGATCATCAACTTCAAATCCTATTTTTTTAGGTTTGATTATTTGACTAATATCTTTTAAAGCAATTTCTTTTCTCTCACCATTTACCAACAGAAGTTTGCCTTCTTGAGAGGGTTTAATTATTTGAGCTTTTTCCTGTTTATCTTGTTTTAACTTAATCAAAAGTGAATTCTTTGTCTCTAAGGTGCTAACTTCGTTCCAATTGATTGTCACTGTTCCCGCATATTTAGTGTCTAGAACTAGTTTATTATTATTTAATAATGAAACAGTTCCTGTTAGTCGATCACCATTTTTCATCCATACAGTATCGGCTAAAGTAATTAAGGGGGAAAGGGCGAGAGTAAAAAAAATAAATAAGCGTACTAGCATAGTTATAACGTTTAGTTTTTGAAAAAAATGAATTGAAATTAATGATGACAAGGAAAAAAACTTATCTAACAAATTAGAATGGATAAAGACGTTAAAGGTTAATAGCGGCTTTGTCAATCCTTCTTTACAGACTTTTGGTTTAAGATAAATTTAAAAAGGCAAATATTACCTATTCAGTAATTCCATTAAAGTTATGGTAGAATTATATCACTTAACAAAAAGAGAAATGTCTCTATTGATCGTTACTTATGTTAGGGAAAACTACCAGTGAGTTGTGATGAGAACCAATGTATTAAGAAATTTTACTAATTTTAAACTTTCTAATAACCTAGCTATCTTAGTACTAGGATTTTCAGCGGGTATTCCCAGCTTACTGATATCCTCTACATTGGGTATTTGGTTGTTAGGGGCTGGGGCATCTTTTGAGACAATCGGTTATTTAGGTTGGGTAGGTTTGATTTATGCACTAAAATGGGTATGGGCTCCCATGCTGGATCAGTGGCAATTGCCCATGCTAAATCGTTTAGGACGTAGACGCTCGTGGTTGCTATTCTCTCAATTGTGCATTTTTATTGGTTTAATTTGTGTTGCATTAACTGACCCTAAAAATCTTTTACAGCTATTTTTTATATTTGCTTGTTTGGTTGCCTTTTTCTCCGCGACACAAGATATTGCTCTTGATGCATATAGGCTAGAAATTGCAGATCAGAGCCAACAAGCGAAGTTGGCAGCACTTTATATTGTGGGTTTTAGAGTGGCACTGCTAGTTGCTGGTGCAGGATCATTATTGTTAGCTACTTATTTGGGGACATCTGTGCATCATTATTATTATCATGCATGGCAAATAACTTACATGATTTTTGCTACGTTGATGTTGCCAGCAATGTTAGTGACATTGTTAAGTAAGGAACCCAATATCAATATCAAACATGATCAGTCATCGGAGTCTGATTTTAGTTTTGGTCGTCAATTGTTTGCTATTGTGCTAATTCTTTTTCTTGTTATTTCGTTGCCTGTGATGATTACGGCGATTATGGATAGTGCATGGCCTAGAGCATTATTTTATGGGTTGGTTTTAGCAACAGGATTGTCTCCTTGGGGAAAATCTCAAATTTTACCTGTGCGTATTTTACTCCGAAAAATGCGACATTATTTGAAATTAACAGCTAGATCAAAAGAAATTCCCAACTTTGATTTTGTGCATCAAAGTATCTCTATTATTATAATGCTCATAGTATTGGTAACTATTTATGCTTCAGGTAAAGCTTTTATGCAAGGAGCTTGGCCAAGAGGAACATTGTATCTGCTTATCTGTATGGGCTGTTTAACTGCTTCTGGACGTTTCTTAATGGCGCCTATACTAACGCCGATGGTTGAATTTGTTCAGCGCTATCGTTGGCAAGCATTATTAATTTTAGCTATTGTATCTACTTATAAACTAGCAGATACAATGCCGCTTAATATGATAGATATCTTTTTGCTTAAACATGGTTTTAGTCAAAATGTTATAGCTGTTTTAGTTAAAGGATTTGGTATTATTTTAACAATTATTGGAGCCTGGCTTAGTGTTTTCTTAATAGGTCGATTTAAAGTCATGCCTGTGCTCTTTCTTGGGGGCTTAGCGTGTGCGCTTACTAATTTACTTTATATTTTATTGATTGATGTTCAGAGTACCATTTCTGCTTTAACTACAGGGCATTATAGTTACTTTTTGATAAATTCGGGCTTTGCATTTTATGGTATTACTTATTCAGCTCCAACTGTTTGGGAGCAAGTTGTTGGCTTTGACCCTCAAATTTGGACATTAATTACAATTGTTATTTTTGACAGTCTTAGTTCTGGAATGGCTGTTTCTGCATTATTAGCTTATTTAGCAGGTTTAACAAATATTAAATTTTCAGCAACGCAATATGCCATGCTTAGTTCCGTTATGTTACTGTTGCCTAAACTATTAGGGGGCTACTCAGGAGAAATTCTTACCTATTATAATAATGACTATCAGAAGTTCTTTTGGATATGTGTATTAGCAGGTATTCCTACATTAATTTTTATTAGTTGGGCATGGTTGCGTGAAAATAAATAGACAATTTATAATTAGAATTAAAATTTACAGATTAAATTATTATTTAAACATGTTAAAATACAGGGCATTCTAAAGAGGTGTAGAACCTCTTTTTATTTTTATAATACGACAGTGTGGGAATTATGTTATTAAAAATACAAAAAGTTCTTTGTCTAGGTTTTTTAGTTGCTTTTGCTATGGTGGGTTCTGCAGAAGAGAAGACAGTTTATGGCCGTTATGAAATGATGAGGGTCGAGGGGCTTAATGGTTTGATACCTGCTAAATTAGATACGGGAGCGATGACGGCTTCTCTCAGCGCCACTGATATTAAAGTTTTTAAGAAAGGTGGGGAGGAGTGGGTACGTTTTACGCCTCAAGTTAAAGGAAAAACATTTGAGCCTATGGAGTATCCTCTAGCAAAAATGGGTAAAATTAAGCGTCGTGCAGCTGATATTGTTAAAGTCGATCAGGATGATGACTCCGATGAGGAAGACCCTAATTATACATATCGCCCTGAGATTCAAATGGAAGTGTGCTTAGGGAATCAATTAAAAACGATTGACGTTAATTTAACAGATCGTCGCACTTTCAGTTATCCTTTATTAATTGGTACAAAAGCATTAAGGTCATTCAATGCCATTGTTGATCCTAGCTTAAAGTATCAATCCAAAGCTACGTGTGGCAAATAAAAATATTAGTTAATGGAAATAATATGCGTGCGTTAACGTTACATCTAAAAGTTTTAATTACTGTCTTGGTATGTATTGGTATTTTTTCTATTGCATATCAGATTTTTGTTCTCAAAATACCTGTTACTGAAGATGAGAAAGGCAATTACTGGACTATTGATGCCAAGATAGATTTTTTTGTAAGAGGAACTAAACCTGTAAAAGTACAGTTTTTTATTCCCTCAGAACAAAATGGCTATATCCGTTACATCAAATCAACTGATAGTATCATTGCAAAAGACTATGGCTCTAGCATAGAAGATGATAGCTTAGGTAATCAACTGCTAACCTTGTCTTCTCGCCGTGAGTCAGGCTTGCAAACGCTTTATTATCGTCTAGCATTAACACAGCGCGATAGCTTAAATACAACGCAGCAAACAAAAGGTGCTATATGGCGTGAAAGTATTCCTTTAACTGAGCAGCAGCAAGTTGCTGCTAAAACACTAATTGATAATATACGTCAAAAATCACTGGATACATCAACCTTTATTACCGCAACAATAAAAGCGGTGTCCGATACTAAAAATGATAATGTCAGTCTATTGCTTGATAATAATGATAGTGTGGCAAATAAGGTTAATGTAATAGATTTATTGCTATCTCAAGCTCATATTCCTATACAACGTGTTCATACACTTCGATTGATTCAGGGTACTAATCAAAAACCAGAATTATGGATTAGAAGTTATATCGAACCAACGGTCGCTAAAAATAATGTATCCGATAAAAAAGATACTAATAATAGCAGTGGTACTGGTAAATGGGTTTATTTTAATCCTGAAACAGGGAAGGTTGGTTTACCTAATGATCGCATCATTTGGTGGGTTGGAGACAATGATTTATTGACTGTTGATAATGGCTCTCAAGCACGAGTGACATTCAGTATTGGTAATTCTGAATTGTTAGCTAAGGGTATTATTTCTCAAATGGCGGCTGAAAAAGAAGCAAGCAGTTTTCTTACATACTCTCTTTATAGTCTACCTATTCAAGTACAAGAAACCTATATGGTTATGATAATGATTCCCATTGGTGTTCTGGTTATTTTAGTATGGAGAAATATTGTAGGTTTACAAACATTAGGTACATTCACGCCTGTATTAATTGCTTTAGCGTTTAGAGAGACAGGGTTAGGTTTTGGTATTTGCTTATTCAGCATTATTGTTGCTCTTGGTTTATCTGTTCGCTCCTACTTAGAACATTTAAAGTTACAAATGTTACCACGTCTTTCTGTTGTTTTAACATTTGTTGTCATTCTTATTGCTGCAATTAGTCTGTTTAGTCATAAGCTGGGTTTAGAGCAAGGCTTATCTGTTACTTTGTTCCCGATGGTTATCTTAACAATGACCATAGAAAGATTATCAATTACTTGGGAGGAAAGAGGTGGATCTACAGCCTTTAAAGTAGGTGTTGGTACATTATGTGCCGCTTCACTGGCTTATTTGATCATGAAAGTCCCTATGATTGTATACTTTGTATTTACCTTCCCCGGTATTTTACTAATATTAGTTGGTTTTATGCTTGCAATGGGGCGTTATCGTGGTTATCGACTAACAGAGCTTGTCCGTTTCAAAGCGCTTTTGAAAGAGGGTTAATCGATGTTAGCACTTTGGAAAACATGGCAGGATTTAAAAGCTAGAGGCATTATGGGGATTAATCAGCGTAATGGTGATTATATTCTCAAATATAATAATAGAAAATATTATCCTGTGGTAGATGATAAAATTATTACTAAAATGCGAGCCATAAAAGAAGGTATTGAAGTACCAGAGCTTTATGGTGTTATTGAAACAGAGCATGAAATCAGCAAGTTAAAGAGTATATTAGATGGTCATAATGACTTTGTCATCAAACCAGCTCAAGGGGCAGGTGGTGATGGCATCATAGTGATTGCTGATCGTTTTGATGAAAAGCGCTTTAAAACAATTTCAGGAAAAATGATCTCATACTCTGAGATTGAGTACCAAATTTCTAGTATTTTGACAGGTTTGTATTCTTTGGGTGGTATGAGGGATCGTGCAGTCATTGAGTATAGGGTAACACCTGACCCTATTTTTAAAAGTATTAGCTATGAGGGAGTACCAGATATACGTATTATTGTGTTGATGGGGTATCCTGTGATGGCGATGTTACGTTTACCTACTCGCCAATCAAGTGGAAAGGCTAACTTACATCAAGGGGCTATAGGTGTTGGCGTTGATTTAGCAACGGGTATTACATTAAGAGGAACCTGGCTAAATGAGAAGATCTCAAAACATCCAGATACTAATAATATTGTGAGTGGTGTACAATTGCCTGATTGGGATAATTTTATGCGATTAGCAACACGTTGTTATGAGCTTTCGGGACTGGGCTATATTGGTGTTGATATGGTCTTGGATCAGGAAAAGGGCCCGTTAATATTAGAGCTAAATGCAAGACCTGGTTTAAACATTCAAATTGCAAATGATGCTGGTTTGGCACAACGCAATCATATTGTTGAAGCACATTTAGCTGAATTAAAAAAGAAAAAAAGAATTGAAGTTCCTGAAGAAAGAATGCTTTTTTCTCAGAAGAATTTTGCAGTAACTATAAACTAAACATATATATAAAAAAAGTTATGCTGTTAGCTTAAAGGTTTATATAGAAGAAGTTAAGTCTTATCTAATAATTTATTATATAAGATTTACTCCATATAGGAAGCGCTATGAGTTAGGTTTTTATGTATTAAAGACTATTATTACTATAAATGTTTTTAGGAGTAATAGTAATATTAAATTTTAATATATTAATGGATTAATATGTGGCAGGAGTCATTATGAAAAAACAAAAAGAAGTAGATTACTATAAAGTAATTCCTAAATATCTCCATAAAGATGCAGATGCATTAATTGATTATGTGAAGTATTTTCCTTATCAATTTCCTACAGAATGTCCTTTTTGTGGGTATAGATCTTTTAAGCAAACATCAGGAACTAAATCTGCAGGGGAGCCCAGATTTGTTTGTTATAGCTGTAAGCGTAATTTTAGCCAATTAACGGGAACGTATTTTGCCCAAATGAAGCAAATAGAGCTATGGCCTGATTTTGTTGCATTGCGTTTAACAGGTATTTCATTGATTAAAATTAAAAATATCTTGGGAATGTCAATGCATGCTATTACAAATAGAGAAAAAGCATTACAAAAAATGGTTAAAGATTTATTCCCTGAATTAGCCGAATGGTGGTTGCCACATCATCAATGGCAAGATCGTCGTTTAACTAGCCAAGTAGAAAAAGAAAAACAAATATTCATGAGTTTTCTTGATACATTACTTTATCAAGAAACATTGGACTGTCCTACTTGTGGCAATGTGATGAAACGTTTAGAGGCATCTAAGCACCGCCCTTATTTTGTTTGTCATCGCTGTAAAACTTCTAAAAACTTGTTAAGCAACACAGAGCTATTTAGATTAGATCATGTTGATTTATGGCATGCATATACAAATTATTTAATTAAAGGAGAGAGTAATTTAACAATACAAGAAATGTTAAAAATCTCTCATATTTGTGCGCTCAATTGGCGTAAGCGCTTTATAAAGCAAATGACATCCATGGGGCTAGACGAACTAGTATTTTGGATTAATTGGCAGTGGGGGCGTCGTCAAGGCTCTATAAAGGGCGCAGAAATATCCAAATCAAGGAAAAATAATCAAGAATCATAAAAATAATTTATCACCACTGAGTATAAGAGCACAAGTTATTTGGTGGTGATAGATTATGCAAGTTGATATATAATTGTTAAAGCATAGTAGAAATCCAAAGTTTTTAAAGGTTTAGAGGAGAGCTAAGCTAGTTTTAGATATTAAATACTATGATTAGCTTTATCAAAATATTAATGTTTAGAGTTTTATCAACAGTTATATTATATAACTCAAAGGTCAGTGATTCTGATACATTACAAAGCATATTAGATATAGAGCTTGATAAGTCGGTTTGTTTAACTGTCAGTATTTGGAATAATGGCCCGTCATTATTAGATGAAAGTGAGCTAAATGCTTATAAGGTAAAGGCCTTATCTAAAAATATTAATGTAACCGTTTATCAAGATATTCGAAATATTGCTTTAAGTAAAATTTATAATTTTATTATTAAAAAAGATTGTTTTGATTTTTTTATACCATTAGATCAAGACACAGTATTAAGCAAGAACTATTTTGACATTATTAAAAATCATGCTGACCTTGATCTTATATTACCTCTTGTTTTTGCAGGAGAAGATTATTCAGAGATTAAATTTCCTTTTGATATAGCCAATAAAAAAGTTGTTGTTCATGAGCAAGATGTGATGGCAAATACTGTCACCTCAGTGACATCTGGTCTGATTATTAGTCATAGATTGGTAAAGTTATTTACAGATAAAATGCTAAATGTTTTTGATGAGCGATTTGCTTTTTATGGTATAGATACTGCCTTTTTTATTAATATTCATCATTTAAGTAGTAAGAATAACATTAAGTGCGGCTGTTTTGGAAAGATAAAACATTCTTTATCAACCTATGTCGAAGAGAGTAGTCAGGCAAGTTATTCTCGACGCATGGAGTTTTTATATTATGCATTGCTTTATCGTTTAAACTATAAGGGAAAATCAAGACTATCTATTTTAAGTCTAATATTAACTCGCTTATTTACAGGGCGTATAAGAGATCTTAAAGGACTCAGAAATACGCTGTATTGTCTAGTTTATAAACAACATCCAAGATCAGCAGTTACTATTATTTTAAATAAATAGTTTCAAAAACTATATTATATGAATATTATTCGATTTTTAAAAGAGAAGTATCAACGTAGAAAGTTTAAAAACAATCTAAAAAAACTCCATCCTTTAGAGCGAGGGCGGCTAAAATTTCAATATCGCTATCCACAATATGAATACGGTTACGGGAGCTATGGCACACCTTTAATAGAACATGCAAATAAAGATGCTAAATTAAAAATAGGCTCTTTTTGCTCAATTGCTGGGGGTGTCAAAATTCTTTTAGGAGGTAACCATAATATAAAAGCCGTGACAACTTTTCCTTTTTATGAACGGCTTCCTAATCTAGATAGGCACAAAGAGACAAAAGGGGATGTTATTATTGGTAGTGATGTTTGGTTGGCAAGTGACTGCCTGATTTTATCTGGAGTAACAATAGGGCATGGTGCTGTCGTTGCCGCTAGATCAGTCGTGACTAAAGATATCCCCCCTTACGCAGTGGTTGGTGGAAATCCTGCCAAGATTATCCGCTATCGTTTTCCTGAAGAGATAATTCAAGCACTACTAAATAATCCATGGTGGGAAATGCCAAAGGATGAGATTATTAATGTTGCTCCTCTATTATGTTCGACGGATATGGAGCCATTGCTAGATTATATGAGGAATAGGAAGTGATAATGATAGTTTTATCAAGCCTATATGTTTCCATCATAGACCTGATAAAATGAAATAGCCATACGCTTAATTTAAAAACTTTACATTATGAGTATATAGAGTAGGAAGTTGCTTGAGTAAAAAGTTTTTTAATAGAAGTAGTGTCTTTTCTTTTGCAGTATCTTTAGGCCAAACCATATAGTAGCCATCCCCCGTTGAAACTGCTGTTGGAAAGGGTAGATAAAGATTTCCCTGTTCGAGTTCTGATGACACAAGCATAAGATCATTCACAGAAACACCAATACCTTGTAATGCAGCTAAAATTCCTTGATCTATTGTGTCGAACACTTGGCCACGTCTAATATCAACTTTATGAGATAGCTTTTGTCTATCTAGCCATCTTTTCCAATCACGTCGATCAAATGAAGGATGTAGCAACTCCATTTTTTCTAAACTTTTTATCGTGAATGGATCGCTCGGCGAATGGTAACTGGGTGAGCAAATAGGTATAAGCCATTCATCAAATAATTTAAAACAATTGTAGTTGGGACCAAACTTTCCATCCGTTAGCAATATAGCACAATCATAAGGCTCAGAATAAAAATCAACATTATCAATATCCATCCAAATACTTGAAAGTTGAATAGGATGGTTAGGGTGTTCGCCTTTAAAGATGTTAATTGCTTTTAGTAACCAGCGAGCCGTAAGTGTTGAAGGAACTTTTAGCCTAATGGCATGAGGGTTGTCTCTGAATAATAAGCAAGCCCTTTCTATTATTGCGAAACCAAGTTTTAACTCTTCTGCTAGTGTTTTTCCTTGGTCTGTTAATGTTAATCGAGGACCATTCCTTTCAAATAAATGGTAACCAAGTATATCTTCTAATGTACGGATATGACGGCTAATTGCGCTCTGAGTCAAAGAAAGTTCATTGGCTGCTTGGGTAAAAGAGCAGTGACGAGCAGCAACCTCAAAAGCTCGTAAGGCGTATAACGGTGGAGTTTGTTTAGACATGTTTTTCACGATTATGATAAAAATTCATAGTAAGCCATAAATTTTTACGTTTTTCAATAGTTAAATAAGACAGCATTATCTTCACCTCATGGAAAAAAAGTTTAGTTACTTTTATGAGGTGTGTATATGGAATCTACTTATAAGTACATCATTAATCGTAATGATGTGTGTGGCAATAGTTTTTTGAATAATTTGTTTTTCAGATCTTGGATGGTTAGGGCTTTAAGTTGTTTTGAAAACTCTGTAAGTAATAATGAGTTTCCTTGTTTATTTGGAAAAAAAGTGATTAAGTTAAAGAAGTTTTTTTTGTTTTTTTCATCAATAAGTAGGCCAATGGATGATCTTGTAGCTGCATTTATTGAGTATACTAATTTTGTTAAAAGTGTACCTGTTAAAGAAAGAATATATAGCCCCTTTGTTGTCTTTTTAGAGAAAAATACCTTTTCCACATTAAAAGATGAGCATCAATATGGTTGGTCAATATTGCAAATGCTGCATGATAGAGATAAGTCTTCTTGGCCTTTGGATGTACCAACAGATACTGATGATGAAAAATGGTCATTTTGTTTTAATGGGCTTCCATTATTTGTGAATATTAGCTGTCCAAAACATAAGCTTATGAAAAGTCGTAATCTGGGCGATTATGTGGTATTAGTTATTAATCCAAGAGAAAATTTTGATGAGGTAGCTAGCCTTTCATCAAAAGGTGGTCGAAGTGTAAGAGAAACAATAAGAAATAGAATAAAGGTCTATAATGATGGTGTTGTTCCAGCAACGCTAGGTATTTATGGGGAGAAAGGAAATTATGAGTGGAGACAGTATCAGCTTGAAGAGCCTGGTGGATTAGAGCTGAAAGAGTGCCCTTTACATATAAGGAAGTCGTAAATGGATTTTAATTTATTGATAATCTACGTGATAACCGTGTTAATGCTAATAGCAACTCCTGGCCCTGTTGTTTTTTTGGTTATTAATACTACCATAAAGTCGGGGCCATCAACGGCGCTAAGAACAGTTTTAGGCACCAATTGGGCTTCACTCGTATTAATTGTCATTGCTGTTCTTATTATTTCAACTAGCCTAGTTATTAGTCCCAAGTTATTTAGTTTGATAAGTTTGCTTGGCTGCTTATTTATTGGTTACATGGCAGTTAATACCATTAGAGAGGCATTATCTTTAGACAAAGAATATGTTTTCAAGCAAGAGCAAATGGTTATAAAGAATGGAGGACTATTAAATGGTTTCTTAATAGGACTGTCTAACCCTAAAGATATCATCTTTTTTGTTTCATTTTTCCCCCAATTTATCAAGGTAACAGATTCTTTTAATAAAAGTATTTTTTTATTAACATTGTTATGGATTCTATTGGATTTTCTTATTTTAGGGTTTTATATTGTATTTATTCGTAAAGTATCAACGCCCAAAGTTAAAAATATTATTGTGTTGCTTTCAGGGTTTATTTTGTTAGTTATAGCAATGATTGGTTTCTTATATAGTTTTTTTGAACTAATTGCAGCTTAATAGCATGCTACGTGGTAGGAGTTATTTATTAATCCCTACCATGCTCCAGATATAGCCTTCTCTGAGGCAGTAAACTCCCTTAATAGTGGTTCCTTTTTTCCATTCATTTGATAAATCAACCAATAATTTTAAAGTAACCTCGCCAGAATCATCCCATGTCATTATCTCTGCATCATGAAAGTAAAAATATTTCTTTGTAATAGGAAATAACGCTTTAAAAAGACTCTCTTTTATAGAAAAAGCGAGGGTCACAAATAAAGAAATATCATCTTTTACGAGATCAAACTCTTTCTCATTAAGTATATGGGAGGATAATTTTTTACTTCTTTGCTCGGAGAGCAATAACTCAATATCCAACCCTAAAGTTATCCAATAGTTTGCTTTGGCTACAATGGATGCAGCAACATGATGGCTGTGAGTAATGCTACCAATGCAGTGTTCAGGCCATAGCGGAGATCTATCTTGTTGGGATATGGGAAGTGTTAATATTCCAAGCTTGGATAGCGCCTTCTTGGCACAAAGTCTTCCTGCAAGATATTCAGCTTTTCTTTTAATGTTAGAGTTTTTCATCCGCTCGGGGAGGGGGATATTAAGTGTTAAGTGAAGAGCATCATTATAGCTTGGCACATGGTAGGAGCAGTGATACAAATAAACCTCATTAACCGGAGGCGTTGGAAAGGGCCATGTATTAGAAGGTGATGTACAAAACGCAGGTATAGTTTCAAAGTTCATTGTGGTTTAAATTGTTAGAAAAGGAATTATTTTATCTTAAATATAAATTTTAAATATATTTAAAATTTACATGTAACAATATTGATTTTGTTACATGTGAGTGATATAGTTTGTTCATGGAAACGAAAACATCAGCATATTATCAACGATTATATCGCCAGCGTCTGCGAGAGCAGGGGCTTGTAAAAAAAGAAGTTTGGATACTGCCAGAGCATACACGTAAGCTATTGGATGTTGAAAAACAACTACGTCAACCTTTAGGGATGCAACCTTTAACAGTAGCAATACAGGAGAAGAATATGGCTGCAACTGCTTCATTGTGGACTACTCATAAATTATTTGATGCACTATCTGCTATTGACTTATTTAAAGGTGGAAATGCAAGTGTTGAGTTGGTAGAGGGGACAGATCCAAGCCTGCTTATCATTATGCGTGAGTTTGGGGATTTACCCGTTTTCTTAAGTGTTGTAGGAGAACAAATTATTGTTGAAAGTATATTATGGCCAGTGGATTCAGTTAAAGACCCACAGGGTTTTAATGAGGAAGTATTAAGAGCACATAAATTCTTCCCTCTTTCTACAATAGGTATTGAGCGATTAGCAGATAATGATTTTTATATCATGTTCGGAGCTTTAAGCGCTGAATCAACGTTATCAAATGTAACTTTTGAAATTGAAATGTTGGCGGATAATGTCATTAAGGCAACAGAAGCGTTTGAATCATATTTAAAGGTTTAAGTGGGGGAAAATAAAATGGGTGTATGGGGTAAGTTAATTACTGCTTTACGTGGTGGTATACATGAGGCGGGAGAGGCTGTTATTGATACTCAGGCTCTTCGAATTCTGGATCAGGAAATTAGGGATGCCGATCAAGAGTTAAGAAAGTCTAAAGAAGCGCTTGCTGAAATTATGGCTAAGCAGAAATTGGCAGAAGACAAAGTCAAGAAGACTCAAGCCAAAGTAGATGAATATGAGGGCTATGCTTTAAAAGCGCTAGAAGCAAATGATGAAAAATTAGCAAGGGAAGTAGCAGAAAAAATTGCAAACTTGGAAGTGACTCTTGATGCAGAACGTGAGTCTGAAGCAGCTTTTGCAAAAAGTGCAGCAGATTTGCGTAAGGCTGTTA
Source organism: uncultured Ventosimonas sp. (assembly GCA_964395065.1). Lineage (GTDB taxonomy): Bacteria > Pseudomonadota > Gammaproteobacteria > Pseudomonadales > Pseudomonadaceae > Entomomonas. The sequence continues at coordinate 7,607 of CAYNAM010000037.1, read as the reverse complement.
CCCAGTCAGAAGCTAATATTAGGCGCCTTAAGCAACAAGTTGATACCGTTAAGGCTACTGAAAGTGTACAAAAAGCACAGGCTACTGTGGCTAGTCGTTACTCAGGATCACAAACAAAAATGCATACCGCTCTAGAGTCATTAGAGCGAATTAAGAAAAAACAAGCGGAGTATGGCGCTCGAATGGAAGCTGCTGTAGAAGTTGAAGCAATGGAAGATGATGATGCGCTTGATATCAAACTAAGAAAAGCAGGGTTTTTAGCAAAAGAAGGCAGTGCAGATAATGTATTAGAAAGACTAAAAAAACAACAGCAAGAGAAGTCATCTTCTTGATTTAAAAGGATAAATAATAAAGTCACTGATTACTCATAATAATGCTGTAATAAGTGACTTTATTTTGTATATAATGATTGCATTATGAGTGAGGGATTAAAAAAAGAATGAGCCTTTTTTTGACTATAATCGCATCTTTTCCTACAGTTGTGTATACGCTTTTCGTCTTTATTGCGATCATTTTTTGGGTAGTTGCTGCATTTGGCTTACTAGATATTGATATCTTAGACTTTGGTGATATGTCATCCGCAGGGGATCATATTGATTTTCATGGCGATACGGGGTGGTTTGCAGGTTTTTTGATGCGATTTGGTTTAGACCTTGTTCCCTTAACTATTGTTCTAACCATTTTCTTTTTGATTGGTTGGATGATTTGCTACTTCATACAATTACTGATTTTAGATTTTCTTCCGCTAGGTATACTACAAATTCCTGTTGGCTTATTAGTTTTAGTTGCCTCTATATTTCCCAATGCCTATTTAACAGGATGGGTTTGTAAACCGCTACGTAGCGTATTTAAAAAATTGGGCGAAGAACAAACGGCTGTTTCAGCAAGTTCGTTAATAGGACAAACAGCCATAGTTCGCTCTGGCAAAGTAACACCTACTTTTGGTGAAGCTATTTATGATGACAAAGGGGCTGGGTTTCATTTACGTATTCGCGCGGATGAGTCGTTAGGTTTAAAGAGAAATGATCGTGTAGTGTTGATTGAGTATCTAGAAAACGGGGCTTATAACGTTGTAAGTGAGGATGAATTCAAGGGGCTGTAGTAAGGGGAAGGTGTTTGACTATTCTATTTGTAATACTTGTTGTCGTTCTCCTGCTAGTCGTGAGTGCAGCCGTATTTTATAAGTTTTGTTATACCGTATTACCTCATAATGTAGCTCTTTTGGTAAATGGGCGAAAAGTTTACTTTTCCAATACAATCACTATGCCATCTGATAAAAAGTTATTGATACCATTAGAACCTACACAGATTAAATTAAGCTACACAGATGAACACGGTATTTTATGTAAAGAGCAGTTGTTGCTTGATGTATCCATTATGTATCAAGTATGTATTGGATTAGATGAGGCAGCTATATTAGAAGCAACCTCAAAAATAGGTGCAGAAAATATAGGTAATAAGGAAAAGGTAACTAAGGCACTTTATGATGTGTTAACAAATACATTACAAACAATTGTAGCCAGCTTACCTTATGATGTTGTTGATAAAGATAGAGGCAAGCTAAGAAAGCAATTAATGTCGTCGTTACACGATAAACTTTATGGTTATCATATAGATTACCTTGATATTGAGCAGATAAAACTCACCTCGCTGGAAAGTTTAGAGCAACTTAATACTACACTTTTCAAACAACAAGAGTTAGCCAGACAGGAGTGGAACACATATCAACGACAACAATTGGAAAGCCGACTGAAATTGGTAACCGAACGTCAATTGGATTTATCGAATAAAATTAAAGCATTAATTGCAGATTACCAACGAGTGATTAGGCAAAAAATTAATGTATTTATTAATAGAGTAAAGTAAAGAGAGAAGAAGTCGCTTTTAGAGCGTAGGGGGATTTGCTTTAAAGGAATAATAGCTAAGGGAAGTTACTTTTAGGTGATTATAGTGTTTTAATGTTTTTAATTATGGAGTAGGAGAGTCAACATAATGTTTTCATCGATTTTAACCATCATAGGTGTAGTAGCTGCCGCCATTGTAGCGCTCATTATACTTGTTGTGCTTATTGTAAAGTCATTTTATATCAAAGTCCCACAAGGTACTGCGTTAATTGTAAATACGCTATCATCAATTCCTAAAGTGTCGTTTACAGGGGCATTGGTATACCCTGTAATTTATAAAAAGGAATTTATGAAAATTTCTTTAATCACTTTAGAGATAGATCGTCGGGGTTCAGAAGGTCTTATTTGTCGCGATAATATTCGTGCAGATATCACTGTCGCATTTTATTTAAAAGTGAATGCAACACAAGACGATGTGCTTAAAGTTGCTAAATCAGTAGGGGCTGATCGAGCATCAGACCATGCGGCTGTAGCTACATTATTCAATGCTAAGTTTTCTGAAGCATTAAAAACAGCAGGAAAGAAATTTGATTTTGAAGAATTATTTTCTGATCGTAAACGTTTTCGTGACTCTATTATTGAGGCGATTGGTGATGATTTAAATGGTTACTCATTAGAAGATGCTGCGATTGACTACTTAGATCAAACACCAATAGAGCACCTCAAAAATACCAATATTATGGATGCTGAGGGTATTCGTAAAATTGTAGAAAGAACATCTACTGAAATTGTTAAAACCAATGAGCTTGATCGTGATAAAGATTTAGCAATTACCAAAAAGAATGTTGAAACACAAGAGGCAACATTAGCGTTAGAACGTCAAAGAGCTGACGCAGAAAACAGACAAAAACGTGAAGTAGAAACCACTAAGGCACGTGAGGAAGCTGAAACTAAAAAAGTTCAATCAGAAGAATTGGCTAAATCTGAAATAGCAAGAAAGCAAGCTGAACAAGAAATAGGTAAAGCTGAAATTAATACACAGCGTGAATTAGATGTTACAGAACTTAATAAGAAGCGTGTATTAGTAGAGCAGGAAGAAGGTGTTACTCAAGCACAACAAGAAGCGATTGTTAAACGTGAGCGTGAAGTCGAACTACAACGTATTGATAAAGAAAAAGCATTAGAAGCTGAGCGTACAGCGATTGCCAATATTATCCGTGATCGTGTAGCGGTAGAGCGTACGGTGGCTAAAGAAGAGGAGGCTATCAAAGAAGTACGTGCTGTTTCTGAGGCCGATCGTGCTAAGCAAGTCAGTGTGCTTGAAGCGCAAGCAGAAGCTGAGCGCGACCTTGTACGTCAAGTTAAACAAGCCGAAGCGGATGCTGAAACATCAAAACATAAGTCTATTGAAATTAATAATATGGCTCAAGCGGAGTTAGAAGCGGCTGCCAAAAAAGCAGAATCACAAAAGCGCTTGGCGGAAGGTGTTCAAGCTGAGCGTGCCGCACCAGGTTTGGCAGATGCGCGTGTACGTGAAGTGCAAGCGGCTGTACGTGAGAAAGAAGGCTTGATAGAAGCTAAACTAACAGCTGAAAGAGGCATCGCCGAGGCTAAAGCAGTTGAAGAAAAAGGATTGGCTGAAGCAAAAATTATTGAGTTCAAGGCTGATGCTAATCAGAAACAAGGCTTAGCTGAGGCTAAAGTACAGATGGAGCTCATGCTTTCAACCGCTAAAGGTAAGGAAGAACAAGGCTTGGCTGACGCTCGCATTACAGAAGCTACCGCTGTGGCAAAAGAAAAAGAAGGCCTCGTAGATGCGAAGGTCATGGAAGAGAAATTAGCGGCTCAAGCTCGTGGTGAGGATCAATTAGGTACTGTTAAAGCAAAAGTCAGTCGTGATGTTGGCGATGCAGATGCTGAAGTATTGCTAAAACGTATGCGCGCAGAGGCAACAGGTCTTGCTGAGAAATTTACAGCAATTAATGCGCTATCCGACAATGCTCGAGCTCATGAGGAATTCCGTTTACAACTCGAAAAAGCCTTCGAGCAATCATTGGCCGCTATTGCTGCTAATAAAGATATTGCGAAAGAGCAAGCAGAAGTATTGGCTGCTGGCCTTGCGAAAACTAAAATTGATGTTGTGGGCGGTGAAGGTGAGTTCTTTGAGAAATTCTCTAAAGCACTAGCTGTGGGTAAATCATTGGATGGTTTCGTTAATAGTAGTTCGGTAGTTCAAGGTGCAATGCAACAAATATTGTCAGCAACCGCTGACCGTATTGCAAGCAAGCCAGAGACTAAAAAAGCACCTCATGTAGATGCTGAGTAGGATTGTAATCCCAAGGATGGGACTGTTTTTTACGATTTTATTGGCTGATTCATGAAATAGTCATTGAGTGATAATAAAGGCGACTTGGGTCGCCTTGTTAATTAGGTGGAGTTATAAATGGCTGATTCCCAAGCGGTAACACAAGAGCAAGAATTGTTAGACAAAGCAGTGACAGAAGGAGGTGCTTATGAGGTACTTAATAAGCGCCTTCACGAACAAGGACAGCAACTCAGCAAACAAGTAGAGATTATTAATCAACAGCGATTGGATGAGTTTAAGCGCAGTGACATGGAGGTGGTTGGTCGAATTCGCATACGCACTGAAAATAATAGTGTTGCTCGTGATATTGTCCGTGTCGGTGATTGGTTGTTATTTGGTTATAATGTATTTATAGGGTTAAAAAAAGAAACCCACGTTGAAGATGTTTTTTCACTTCATAGACTCATCGCTATTGATGATGGCTTTGATGTTGAGCATATTCCCTTAGAGGGTACTTTTTTGAGTGATCCTAATTTTGTTAGGGATTTCTCAGAGTTATATGCTTATTATAAAGATGCAAAATTATTACAGTTAGCGCATAATAATGGGCGTTTATTAGCTAGCTTTCAGATGGGTGATAAGGTAAGCGATATTCGCGTCTTCCGTTGGTCTCTGTCTGCTGACCAAAAAGAAGTTAGTTACCTTGACAATCGTGGTGAGCGTGATATTGCTTTACCTGCTCCCTATGATTTTGAATGGCAAAAAACAAATCGCGAAATGCGAGTCAATGGTAAGTTCCCTCATATTAATATACTTGATACCGTGTTTGTTGAAACCATTGGTGGTGATTTAACTGTTAAAGTTGAAAACAATACAAGTACTGGGTTAGGTATTTATAGTGAGCCTGTTGTTGATAAAACACAATCGGTGGATGATGCACAGATTGAATATGCCAAGTTAGGTAGTTTAATTTTATTAAAAATTTTACCTTATCGCGAAGATAAATGGCGTTACTTCGTTTTTAATACGATTAATCAAACAGTTGAACGTATCGATGCCATTGGATTATCTTGCGTACAATTACCAGAAGACCACGGTATTATTTTTCCTGGTGGGTACTATCTCCAAAATGGAGAGTATAAAAGATTTGATCTGTCCATGAACGGAATGCGTTTTAAACGAACAGCAAGATCACCCAATGGTGAGGATGTCCTTTACATATTCTATGAGCCTAGTGAAGGGCGTAGTGTATTGTTTACCTATAATATGATTGAGCGCCGTTTACAGAACCCTATTCTAGGCCATGGCTATGCTCGATTTGATGATGGGAAAATGGTTATATTTGCAAACGAAGGAGCAGAGCCTATTCGCGTTCATCCTATGCAAGTGTGGCAAACTCCCTATATGTCTGAGGAGTATGTAGCAAGCCAACCACCTAGCAATACATTTTGGGGACGTATAGGTAATCCAGAACTAGTGAGGGGAATCTCTGATCTTTATAGCTTGGGGCGTGATATTGATAGCAAGTCTGTCTCTGTTAATCACTATAATTTAATACGTGAAAATATTCGAAAATTACTTGATAGCTATAGTTGGTTAAGTGATAGCCATTGTGGCAATATTGTTCAGTTGGTTCGTGAAATTGCAGCAACCAGTGATGCGGTGCTCGATGAGTACGAAAAAGTAGAAAGTATTCGTCAGCAGTCGGCAGAAGCTTTAAGTCAGGCAGAACAACAGCAAAAAATACTGATTACTTCTTTACGTCCTGACAGCTGGGAAACAATTCAAGAGTATGTTGATGCTCTACAAAGTATTAGCAAGCAATTAGGTCATTTGTTAACGATTCGTGAAAATCGTTACATGAATGTAACTAAAGTTGATGAGTTAGAGGTTCAACTTAAGCATGCCCAAGTACAAATAGCTGAAGCAACTGGCAACTTCTTATCAACACCTGAAGCGTTGGAGCCATTTTCTGACCAGTTAAAAGTATTAGATGAGCAGGTTCAAGAGGTTAAAACAGGTATTCAGCTAGAAGAACCTCTTCAAGGATTGAGAGAGCTGGGGGATAGCTTAGATACCATATCACAGTTGATGAGTTCATTAAAAATTGATGATGCTAATCAGCGGACACTCATCGTCGAAGCTATATCTGCTATTTATGGGCGTTTAAATCAGGCGAAGGCTAGAGCAGAGCAACGTCGTAAATCCTTACGTGGACAAGAGTCTGTCGCTCAGTTTGGCGCTCAGTTTACCTTGTTTTCACAATCGATTACCAATGCACTATCTTTGGCAACAGATCCTGAGCGTTGTGATGATCAACTGTCTCGTTTATTAGTACAATTAGAAGAGTTAGAAAGCCAGTTTAGTGATAGTGAAGAGTTTTTAACTGATATTCTTGCTAAGCGGGAAGAGCTGCTAGAAACATTTGAATCTCATAAGCAGTCATTACTAGATGAGAGACAGCGTAAAGCTCAGTCTTTACAAGACGCCGCTTTACGTATTTTAGAAAGCATGAAGCGTCGTACTGAGCGCCTTACAACACAAGAAGAACTTAATGCATTTTTTGCTGGGGATCCTCTGGCTTTGAAGCTACGGGAATTATCAGAAAAGCTTCGAGAGTTGAAAGACAGTGTTCGTGCGGATGACTTAGATGCACGTTTAAAATCCACCAAAGATCAGGCTGTCCGGAGTTTACGTGATAAGTCAGAAATTTTTGAGGCCGGTGGTAATGTTATTAAGTTAGGGCCACGTCATCGCTTTAGTGTGAATACTCAAGAGCTAGACTTAACCATTATGCCAAGGGGTGAGCAACTTTATACTCACTTAACCGGAACTGACTATTTTGAATCATTAGGTAAAACAGAACTCGATGACCTTAAAGATTACTGGCAATATAACAGTGAGTCCGAATCACCTATTTTATACCGTGGTGAATATTTAGCGGGGCTTATTTTACATGCAGCCGAAAATAATGAGGCGGGGCTAACAATAGACTTACTTGAGCAGCAGCTTAAAGATCCAGCGCTATTAGAAAAAACTGTACGAGATTTTGCCGCGCCACGTTACCGTGATGGTTATGAACGTGGTATTCATGATCATGATGCCGTATTATTATTAACTAAACTGATTCCTCTGCATCGTAGTGTTGGTTTATTGCGCTATCCACCTTTAGCGCGTGGTTTTGCGGTTTTATTCTGGGGGCGTTGGAAAGATAATATTGAAGCTGAAAAGTGGCCTGAGCGTGCGAATAATGCCATGAATATGGCCCAATTATTTGGCAGCCAGCAAGCACTTAAAGAGCTACAGGCAGAAGTTTCACAGGCGATGTCTGGCTATTTAGATGTACATCATTTACCTGTTGATACACAAACACGCTCAATGGCAGCAGAGTATTTGGTTAATGTATTAACAGCCGGTGTGAATGTTGACTTTGCATTTACTCGTTATGCTAAGCAGTT
>CAYNAM010000036.1:0-21251 GCA_964395065.1 uncultured Ventosimonas sp. | reverse complement strand
CAAACTGTCCATAAGAACGCTGTGTTTTTAACACAATCGCTTGTATTTCGGTTGCCACACGTTCGGCTTCGGCCTCTTCATTACGGCAACGAATCACTCTGATTAAATCACCATCCCCTTTATCGCTCCATAATTTTTTCTCAAATACGTGGGGATTATTGGTAATTAAGTGATTAGCACACTTTAAAATACGGCTCGTTGAACGGTAATTTTGCTCTAACATAATCACTTTTAAAGAGGGGAAATCTTGCTTTAGCTGCATCAAGTTTTCTGGCTTAGCACCACGCCATGCATAAATAGACTGGTCATCATCACCTACTACCGTAAATTGTGCCCGGTCTGCCACCAATAGCTTAATTAACAAATATTGGCTTGCATTGGTATCTTGATATTCATCGACCAACAAATAACGCACTTTATTACGCCAACGTTGTAATAAGGCTTCATTACCTTGAAAAAGCTTAACGGGTAATAAAATAAGATCATCAAAATCAACTGCATTATAGGCCTTTAATAGCCGTTGATAATGCATGTAAAGATGCGCTAACATTTGCTCATTAGCATTACGCGCTTGCTCTACAGCTTCGTTAGGTAAAACTAAATTATTTTTCCAGCGGCTAATTCTATTCAGCGCCTCATCAATACCATCGTCACCCGCATATTCCTTATGCATAATTTCTTTCAGCAGAGACTTAACATCAGTATCATCAAAAATAGAAAAGCCTGCTTTATAGCCTAGTGTTAAATATTCTTTACGAATAATATTTAGTCCTAGATTATGAAAGGTGGATACAGTTAACCCCCGCCCTTCCCCTTTACGTAACAAACCACTGACACGCTCTTTCATTTCTCTGGCAGCTTTATTGGTAAAAGTGACTGCAACAATGTGATGCGCTTTGATACCGCACTCTTGAATAAGGTAAGCTATTTTTTTAGTGATGACACTGGTTTTACCTGAGCCCGCTCCAGCAAGAACCAATAAAGGACCGCTAATAGAATGAACCGCCTCACGCTGACGAGGATTAAGAGAAGACATAGTAATTAGTTACATAATATAAGCAAAAAATAAAAAGGGGAAAACATATTCCCCTTTTATCTTGATGGAAAATTAAATATTTGTTGTTTTTTGCTGGCGTGCTTGATCTGCACCTACTTGGTCACCTTGCTTGTCGCGCGCTTGGGCCACCACTTCCCACAGATTAGATTTCAGTTCCGCCTGCCCATCTGTTGTATAAGATAATGCTCTACGGGCTAACTGCTCAGCCACGTCCACATCACCTTGTTGCAAGCGAATCACAGACAACATGTAAAGCACCCTTGGTTCACTTGGAGCAATACGTTGCGCACGCTCTGCGCTTGCGGCTGCCTCATTTAAATTACCTGCATCCTTTTGCTGTTGAGCGGTTGTTAATAAAGCAAGCACTGCATCATCCAAAGGAGCTGCACTATCACTACTATTAGTAGGAATACCTGTAGGAAGAACTGAACTATCATGTATAGTAACAGGTTGGATATCTTCATCAGCACCTTGTGGTATCGCTTGTGCAACAGCCTCATTCGTTGAAGGACTAGAAACAGGTGTTGTGTTCTTTTCAAGAGGATTTGGCTTGTTCGATAAAGGAGAACTTGCATCAACAACAGGAATGGAATCTGGTTGATTAGTTCCACACCCCGACAAAACAACAATCGTACTCAACGCTAATGCTATTCTTTTCAACTTAACACTCATATTATAATCCTAATATTAATTTATCCAACCACGTATCCAATCAGTCGTAGACCCATCTGGTCTCTTACATGATAAAGCAGGGGCAGGGGCAGTTCCTTTTATATAAGGAAGCTGTATTGCGTTAGGGCAATCCTCACCACTGCCCTCACCTGTTTCTGCGTCTACCCACGCATATACAACATTACTGGGCAATGGCATATTTAAAGACGTTGGTCTCGCCTCTCTCATAAAGCTAGACCATACCTGTAACGAACCCGATGCCCCTGTTAAAGAGGTATTACTATTATCATCTTTACCTAACCATACGGTTGCTAATATGTCTTGACCAAAGCCTGTAAACCAACTGTCTTTTAAATCATTTGAAGTACCTGTTTTACCTGCTAAATTAATTGAACCGGGTACCTGATTATAAGCGGAGCGACCTGTTCCCTCTCGCATGACACGTTGCATGGCAAACTGTAACAAATAAATAGCCCCTGCATCAAAACGTTGCTGTGTTTCATAGGGATAACGACCTAATCGATTCCCCTTAGCATCCAAAACATTACGAATAGAACGTATTGTTGTATCATAACCGCCATTGGCTATCGTTTGAAACATTTTAGACACATCCATGGGTGTCATCGAGGCAGAACCTAATAGCATTGCAGGGTAAGCAGGATAATCATTATTTACCCCTAAACGCTTCATTGTCCTTAATACATTGGCAACACCAACATCCATACCAACTCTTACCGTAGAAACATTATAAGAATTAGCCAGCGCTTGATAAAAGAAAATATTACCATGAAATTTACGGTCAAAATTTTGTGGTCGCCACTCTTTGCCACCGGCTAAAGGAACAGCATACGGCTCATCTTGAATAAACGTTGTTAACGTATACCTTAAACTTTCTAATGCGGTTAAATAAACAGCGGGCTTCATCTGGGAACCGATAGGTCTGATGGCATCAATAGCTCGATTAAAACCAACATAATTACGGTCACGACTACCAATTAGCCCAAGGAGCTCACCTGTAGATGGGTTAGTTATCACCATCGCAGCCTCTAAATCATTGGCACGATTACCTAAACGCTTTAAGTTACTATCCAATGCACGCTCAGCTTTAATTTGAATGATAGGATCTAAACTGGTAAAGATTCTTAATCCTTCCTCAGTTAAATCTTCTTCTTTATAATCCTCACGAAGTTGACGTTTCACCAAGTCGATAAAAGCGGGGAATGAGCTAATACCTAAACGCCCTTGTGGAATAACGCCCAATGGCGCAGCTTTAGCCTTTGCTGCATCATTGGCAGAAATAATATTTTGCTCAGCCAAAACATCTAAAACCACATTACGTCGCTCAGTTGCTAACTTAGGATTACGCCTAGGATTATAATAGGAAGGCCCTTTTACCATCCCCACTAACAAAGCAATTTGCGGCAGTTTTAACTCAGAAATAGGCTGTCCAAAAAAATACTGACTCGCCAAACCAAACCCATGAATAGAGCGTTGTCCATCCTGTGCCAAAAAGACCTCATTCAAATAGGCCTCTAAAATTTCATTTTTATCATAATGCATCTCAAGCAACAAAGACATAATTGCTTCATTAGCTTTACGCTTAATAGTACGCTCATTCGTTAAATAAAAATTTTTAACCAATTGCTGGGTCAGCGTACTTCCCCCTTGAGAGAGCTTCTTTCTTACAATGTTGGTATAAACAGCACGCGCAATACCTATCATAGAGATACCGTGGTGTTTATAAAAACGTTTATCTTCAACAGCAACAAGTGAACGAACAAGCAAAGGAGGAACTTGGTCTAACTTAACCAATATTCTGTCTTCATTATGAGCAGGATAAACCCCACCAATAAGCATTGGCTCTAGGCGTACGAGTGAAATTTTTTGTTTTTTTGCATCTGTAATCTGGCTGATAGTATTACCAGAAAAAGTAACAGTGATAAGCTTTGCGGACTCTTTTCCTTCATAAAACTGAAAGCTTCGCACATAAACACTGACATCATTTCCTTCAACATGCATTTGGCCAACATTATTGACGGTAGCAACGGGACTATAACCTAATGCATTGAGTTCTGTTAAAAAATCTTCTTTTGAAAGCTTCTGGCCTCTATACAGTTCAAGCGGACGAGCATACACCTTGGCCGGTATTGTCCAACGCTTACCAGAAAACTTATCTTGAACCACAGCATCTAGATAAATAATATATGGTGCAATAATGACAATAGCGACTAACGTTAATTTAAATACCCAACTAAAAAATACTAACCAACGACTGGATTGTTTTTTAGTTCTTTTCACTCGTTTTTTTTTCGATCTCTCCATGACGCTATTATACTGATTTATCTAATAAACCGATAATCTTTTAATCACCCTAATCAAGTCAAATAATGACATAGAAAAATCCAACATCATCAACAAAAACCTCATTGAGCTTGCAATTTATATTTAGCTTAATAGGTTAGTTTTAAACAATTTTCTACATAAAAAGTTTTATACAATTCGATTAATTAAGCTATGATATCACCTACTAGTCAATAAGAATTAAATTGCACCAACTCATCGCTAAGGGAAATGTAAAATGTCATCTACAAAAAAAACAGTTAGAACTCCTCTGCATCTACTTCATGATTTAAGTGACACATTAGTTAACCAATTGCAAACAGCTTGTATTGAAGCACAACAAGAGACAGAAAAAGCGCTTACAAAACTAGAAAAGCAACGTGTAAAAATACAAGAAAAACTAATCAAGGCAGAAGAAAAACTTACTAAAGCCACCGAAGCAAACAAAACTAAAGCAAGAGCTAAAGCTCAAAAAACAATTGCAGAACTAAAAGAGTCGCATACTAAACTGCAAAGCCAACAACAAAACCTGTTTATTTATCTTAATACATTAAAAAAAGATTCTGCAAAAAGTTTAGAATTAGCCAAAGGCATTACCCGAGTTAAAGATAGAGTAACCACTTTATTAAATCCGCCTCCAGCAAAAATAACATCAACTACAACCAAAACTCCGGCAAAACCAACGCTTGCATTAGCTAAACAAACGCCTAGCACTATAGCAAAAAAACCTGTCACAAGAACACCAGCAAAACCAAGAGCAACAACAAAACCTAAAACGACACCAGTAAAAAAACCTACTACAAAAGTAACAACGCCCAAAAAAACGGCATCTTAATTTATACTATTTAACATCACACAAAAACAATTAAGGGACTCCCGAAGCCCCTTAATTATTTATATATTTAATTATCTTTTATCTTCTACTTAACGATGCACTTTATTTGTTAGCAAATCACAAATTCGGCTTGATGTTTTTGCACCACCTAAACCACCATTTAAAATGGTCAGCCCAGTGTTATAAAAGTATTTTTCTACCATCAGCCGTGTTTTAGCCGATGGTTGTCCGGCCGGGTTGGCAGAGGTGGATACAATAGGGCCCGTTAAATCACACAATGCTTTAACCAATGGATGATTCGTTACACGCAAGGCTACTGTCGAGTGGTCCCCTGTTATCCAATAAGGAACTCTATTATGATGAGGAACTAGCCATGTAAATGGCCCTGGCCAACTTTCCTCTAATTTGGCTCGGTATTGCTTCGGTAAATCATGCAAAATAAAATCAAATTGCTCAATAGCACTCGCAACTAAGATAAGACCTTTTTTAATCGATCTATTTTTTAAGGCTAAAATTTTTAATGTTGCTTGCTCATTCCAAGGGTCACAACCGAGCCCCCAAACACCCTCAGTAGGATAGGCAACCACTGCACCGTGCTCTATTAAATGAGCCACATGTTGAATCTGCCAATAACTGATCATTATGAATGATAACGTGCTGAAAGCTCGTGAACGGCATTAATAAATACAGCAGCACTCTCAGGATTCACCTCTGGCGTAATACCATGCCCCAAGTTAAACACATGCCCAGAGCCTTTACCATAAGAGGCTAATATTCTTTGCACTTCTTTAGTAATGGCTTGTGAATTAGCATAAAGTACAGAAGGATCCATATTGCCTTGCAGTGCAACTTTTTCACCAACACGGTGCCTTGCTTCACCAAGGTCACACGTCCAGTCCAGTCCTAGTGCAGTAGCACCTGTATTCGCCATTGCTTCTAACCACTGCCCACCATTTTTAGTGAATAAAATAATAGGTATAGTTCTACCTTCGTGTTCTTTAATCAATCCATCAACAATCTTCTGCATATAATTCAGAGAAAACTCTAAATAAGCATTAGAGGCCAAATTCCCCCCCCACGTATCAAAAATCTGAATAGCTTGTGCACCTGCTAAAATTTGACCGTTGAGGTAGCTAATGACAGATTGAGTAAGCTTAGCTAATAAAGCGTGAACAATTTCAGGAGTATCATAGGCCATTGCCTTGATTTTACGAAAATCTTTACTTGAACCACCTTCGACCATATAGGTAGCTAATGTCCAAGGGCTTCCTGCAAAACCGATCAAAGGGACACGACCATTTAGTTCTTTATGAATTGTACGAACCGCTTGCATAACATAACCTAAATCCTTTTCAGGATCAGGTATCGGCAAGGCATTAACATCGGCCATGGTATTGATAACTTTTTTGAATCTCGGGCCTTCTCCTGTCTCAAAATAAAGCCCTAGCCCCATGGCATCAGGAATCGTCAAGATATCAGAAAATAAAATGGCGGCATCAAGCGGAAAGCGCTCAAGTGGCTGCAATGTAACCTCACAAGCTAACTCAGCATTTTTGCACAAGCTCATAAAATCACCTGCTTTTTCACGTGTCGCCCTATATTCTGGTAAATAACGGCCCGCTTGACGCATCATCCAAACAGGCGTTACATCAACAGGTTGTTTTAATAAAGCACGTAAAAAGCGGTCATTTTTCAGTTTCATCACAACTACCTAATTAGATTTCAAAATACTAACGTAACCCTAACACATCCTGCATATCATATAAACCACTTCCTTGGTCTTGAAGCCACAAAGCAGAACGTACAGCTCCTTTTGCATAGATCATACGATTAGATGCTTTATGGGTAATTTCAACGCGCTCACCTTCAGCAGCAAACAACACGGTATGATCGCCAACAATATCACCTGCTCGCACAGTTGCAAAACCAATGGTTTCTCGCTCACGCACACCCGTTTGTCCTTCTCTGCCATAGACAGCAACTTTATTTAAGTCCCTACCTAGCGCGTTAGCGACCACTTCGCCCATACGCAGTGCCGTACCTGATGGGGCATCTACTTTATTACGATGATGCGCCTCTAACACCTCAACATCTACATCATCACCCAACACTTGTGCTGCAATATCTAAAAGCTTAAAACAAAGATTAATACCAATGCTGTAATTAGCTGAAAATACAATAGGGATTTGCTTAGATGCTTCGGCTATTTGTTGTTTTTGTATTTCAGAAAATCCCGTTGTACCAATAACAATTGCCTTTTTAGCTTTTACACAAAGGGCAAGGTTATTCATCGTGACTGTAGGATGGGTAAAGTCTATCAACACATCAAAATTATCTAGTTGATGCTCTAATGAACTATCAATAACAATCCCAACCGGTCCTAATCCGACAAGTTCTCCAGCATCTGCTCCTACCAATGAGCTAGTAGACTCAACAATTGCTGCGCCTAGTGTCGTCTTATCATTTTGGCAAATAGCTTCAATTAAATTTTTACCCATCCGCCCAGCAGCGCCAATTACAGCAATACGTAGCATAATCTATACCTTATGATTTAAAACTTTCAAAAAAACTTTTCACACTCTCAAACCATCCCGTAGCTTGTGGCGTTTGGTGTGCAGAACCATCGATTGTTTCACGTAGCTTTTCAAGTAACTCTCGCTGCCCTTTATCGAGTTTCACGGGAGTTTCGATAATTACCTTACACAATAAGTCACCAACAGAACCTCCTCTAACAGGCTTTATACCCTTGCCACGTAATCGGAAAATTTTACCTGTTTGAGTTCCCTCTGGTATTTTCAATTTGACACGACCATCCAATGTAGGTACTTCTAATTCTGCCCCTAAGGCTGCATCAGGAAAACTAATAGGAACTTCACAATATAAATCTCGACCATCACGTTGGAAGATACTATGTTTTTTAACATTGATCACAACGTATAAGTCACCTGCAGCCCCCCCCATTGTGCCAGCTTCACCCTCGCCTGACAGACGTATTTTATCGCCAGTATCCACACCTTCTGGCACTTTGACAGACAATGTTTTTGTTTCTTGTACTCTACCCTCTCCATGACAATCTGGGCATGGGTCTTTAATAACTTTACCTGAACCATGACAATCTGGGCACGCTTGTTGTACAGAGAAAAAGCCTGCTTGCATTCTTACTTGACCGTGACCACCGCACATTTTACAGGTCTCTGGTGTTGAGCCTGCTTTAGCACCAGAACCATTACATGTTTTACATCCTATATAAGTTGGGACCTTGATGGTAACCTCTTTACCTTTTACTGCTTCTTCTAAGGTAAGATCTAATGTATAACGAAGATCATGTCCTCGCTGAGCGCCATTGCGTCCACGTCGCCCACCAGTATCACCAAAAATATCGCCAAACATATCAAAAATATCGGAGAAACCAGCACCACCGCCAAAACCGCCGCCCCCCATTTGTGGGTCAACACCAGCATGACCATACTGATCATAAGCACTACGCTTTTGGCTATCTGATAAAACCTCGTAAGCCTCATTAGCTTCTTTGAATTTTTCTTCTGCTTCTTTATTATCCGGATTACGGTCAGGATGATATTTCATCGCTACTCGACGGTATGCTTTTTTTAACTCTACTTCTGTAACCGTTCTTTCCACTCCGAGAACTTCATAGTAATCGCGCTTTGCCATAACCTCTTTACCTGATACCCCTAAACAACACTTAATAAATAAAAGTCTAACAGATTAGATGATTTACCCTTAAAAAGGAATCAAATAATTACTTTTGTGAAAGACAAATGATTCCTTCATAAATAAACAAACGCGGGAAAGTAATAAACTACCCGCGTTTGCATCACACTCTAAAGATAACTCCTATGGATTACTTATCTTTATTATCTTTGACTTCTTCAAACTCAGCATCTAACACATCATCACCTTGTTTGCTTTGGTCAGCGCCAGCATCATGTGCTTGACCTTGTGTTTGGTCAGCATAGGCTTTTTGTGCAACAGGTGCAGTTACATCATTTAAAGCTTTTACTTTCGCTTCAATGTCGTCTTTGTTGTCACCTTTTACAGCTTCTTCAACATCAGCAATCGCCTTTTCAATAGCTGCTTTTTCATCAGCTGTCACTTTATCACCTAAATCAGTGATCATTTTACGAGCCGCATGTGCTGTTTGATCACCCAAGTTACGTACCGTCACAAGCTCTTCAAACTTACGATCTTCCTCAGCATTAGCCTCTGCATCACGCACCATCTTCTCAATCTCATCATCTGACAAACCAGAGCTTGCCTTGATCACGATTGATTGTTGTTTACCGGTTGCCTTATCTTTTGCCGATACGTTTAAAATACCATTCGCATCGATATCAAATGTCACTTCAATTTGTGGCACACCACGTGGCGCAGGTGGAATATCTGCCAAGTCAAAACGACCTAAGGTCTTATTTTGAGCTGCTTGTTTACGCTCACCTTGTAATACATGAATCGTTACTGCATTTTGGTTATCATCCGCAGTAGAGAATACTTGTGATTTCTTAGTAGGAATCGTTGTATTCTTATCAATTAACGGGGTCATTACGCCACCCATTGTTTCGATACCAAGGGTTAATGGTGTAACATCTAATAACAATACGTCCTTAACATCGCCTGATAATACAGCACCTTGGATAGCCGCACCCATGGCCACAGCTTCATCAGGGTTAACATCACGACGAGGCTCTTTACCAAAGAACTCAGTTACCTTTTGTTGTACTAAAGGCATACGAGTTTGACCACCCACAAGGATGACCTCATCGATTTTACTTGCATCAAGCCCCGCATCTTTTAATGCTACTTTACAAGGCTCTATCGTACGAGCAACTAAATCTTCTACCAACGCTTCTAATTTAGCACGTGTTACTTTTACATTTAAGTGCTTAGGACCTGTTTGGTCTGCTGTAATGTAAGGTAAGTTAACATCTGTTTGTTGGCTAGATGAAAGCTCGATCTTCGCTTTTTCTGCCGCTTCTTTTAAACGTTGCATTGCTAATGGATCGCCTTTTAGATCCATGCCATTTTCTTTTTTGAACTCATCAGCTAAGTAGTCGATCAAACGTAAGTCAAAGTCTTCACCACCTAAGAATGTATCACCATTAGTCGCCAATACTTCAAACTGATGCTCACCATCAACTTCAGCAATTTCGATCACAGAAACGTCAAAGGTACCACCACCTAAGTCATACACAATAATTGTGTGATCGCCCTTAGATTTATCCATACCATAAGCGAGCGCAGCCGCCGTTGGTTCATTAATGATACGTTTAACCTCTAAACCAGCAATTTTACCAGCGTCTTTAGTTGCCTGACGTTGACTATCATTAAAATAAGCAGGTACAGTAATCACCGCCTCAGTAACAGCCTCACCTAAATAATCTTCTGCTGTTTTCTTCATTTTCTTTAAGACTTCAGCAGAAATTTGTGGTGGAGCCATTTTTTGGCCATTCACTTCAACCCATGCATCGCCATTGTCCGCTTTGACAATTTTATAAGGTACTAAGCTGATATCTTTTTGTACAACATTTTCATCAAACTTACGACCAATCAAACGTTTTACCGCAAAAAGAGTATTGTGAGGGTTAGTCACCGCTTGACGTTTGGCTGATTGACCAACCAAAATCTCACCATCTTTTGTATAGGCGATAATTGAAGGGGTAGTACGAGCCCCTTCTGCATTTTCAATAACCTTAGCAGCACCATTCTCTAAAACAGACACACAGGAGTTTGTTGTTCCTAAGTCTATACCAATAATTTTACCCATCATTATTCTCCTAAAATCAAAACAACTCAAAATGTTGCTTCAATTAATTCATCTATGTATTTAAATCAAACTTGTTAAATAAATAAGGGCACTTTAAAAAAATTCAAGCCCTTTTTTATATTTTTTTTAAGGTGCTTTACTTACAACAACCATTGCAGGACGTAATAGCCGCCCATTAATCAGATACCCCTTTTGAAAAACCTTCAATACGGTATTAGGCTCAACATTATCACTAGGCTCCATCGCCATAGCTTGTTGTGTATCAGGATTAAACGGTTCTCCCTCAGGGTTAACTTCTTCTATATTGAAACGTTTCAACGTATCTTTAAAAACTTTTAGCGTCAACTCCATCCCTTCACGAATAGCGGCAACTGACTCATGGTCGCCCACCGAGACTTCAATACCACGCTCTAAACTGTCTAATACGGGCAGCAAGTCAGAAGCAAACTTCTCTAAAGCAAATTTATGTGCTTTTTCAATGTCCTGCTCAGTACGGCGACGCATATTTTGCACCTCTGCCGCGGCACGTAACACCTGATTTTTTGCTTCCTCTAATTCTGCTTCTAACTCTGCTATTCTGCTACTCTCACTTCCTTGTTCATTCATTGTTTTTGACTCTTCATTATTCTCAATTTCATTTGAGTCTACCGCTTGCTTTTGCTCTTCGCTCATGGGGCTCTCCTTCTAAAACTTGCTAAAATCTAAACGAACCTTAATTGTTAACAGATATGGGGTTTTTTTTTTTACTTTCAAGTAGAAATATACTTTTTTATGATAAAACGACTCTATTGAGTATAAACCATGGACGGGCAAGCAACATTAAGGTAGACTATTATCCCGTCTTAAATTTAAAGCAATTCACCCCAAAAATCTTTTATACATTTATTTATCTTATTGAAATAAAGCAGATTTTGGTTATTTATTGCTATTTCAGGTTATTTTTCAACCTTCATTGATGCTAGGATTTCTCATGACGCATTATATCTTCGTCACAGGCGGTGTTGTTTCTTCATTGGGTAAAGGTATAGCTTCTGCTTCTTTAGCTGCTATATTAGAGGCTCGAGGCCTTAAAGTCACTCTTCTTAAACTAGATCCTTATATAAATGTTGACCCTGGCACAATGAGCCCTTTTCAACATGGTGAGGTATTTGTTACTGATGATGGTGCTGAAACAGACCTTGACTTAGGGCACTATGAACGCTTTGTTCGTACCACGATGTCACAAAATAATAACTTTACTACGGGCCGTGTGTATGCTGATGTCTTACGCAAAGAACGCCGCGGGGATTATTTAGGGGCAACCATCCAAGTCATTCCTCATATTACGGATGAAATTAAATATCGCATTATTAAAGGCGCAGGTGATGCTGATATTGCTATGGTAGAAATTGGTGGGACAGTGGGCGATATCGAATCACAACCGTTCTTAGAGGCTATCCGTCAATTACGTGTAGAGGTTGGTGCTAAACGTGCTATGTTAATGCATTTAACATTAGTACCTTATATTGCGACAGCCGGTGAAACAAAAACAAAACCAACACAACACTCTGTAAAAGAACTGCGTTCCATTGGTTTACAGCCCGACATTCTAATTTGCCGTTCAGACCACGCGATAGACTTCTCTTCTCGCCGTAAAATTGCTTTGTTTACTAATGTTGAAGAAAGAGCCGTTATCTCACTTGAAGATGCCGATACTATTTATAAGATCCCTTCTATTCTTCACAAACAAGGGCTCGATGACTTTGTCGTGGAGCGATTTGGGCTAGAATGCAACGATGCCGATCTTTCTGAATGGAATCGCGTCGTTGATGCAAAACTCAATCCAGAGAAAGAAGTAACTATCGCCATGGTAGGCAAATACATGGAACTACTGGATGCTTATAAATCAATCATTGAAGCACTGACCCATGCAGGCATCGAGAACCGCACAAGGGTTAATCTTCGCTATATCGACTCAGAAGATATTGAAGAGCAAGGTGTAGAATTACTAACGGGCGTTGATGCTATCCTAGTCCCTGGTGGTTTTGGTTTACGAGGTGTAGAAGGTAAAATAAAGACTGTTCAACATGCACGGGAAAATAAAATACCATATCTTGGCATTTGCTTAGGTATGCAAGTAGCTGTTATTGAGTATGCACGCCATGTTGTGGGAATGGAAAAAGCCAACTCGACCGAGTTTGATAAAACCACCCCCTATCCTGTTGTTGGTTTAATTACTGAATGGCAAGATGCCACAGGCTCAACTGAAAAACGCTCTGAAACATCTGACCTTGGTGGAACTATGCGTTTAGGTGGACAAAATTGTAAATTAGAAACAAACTCTTTTATATATAACTGTTACCAAAACGATATCATCCGAGAACGTCATCGTCACCGCTATGAGGTGAATAACAACTTACTTTCACAACTGACTAATGCTGGTTTAAAAATAACGGGGCGTTCAGAGGATGGAGCTCTTGTAGAGGTTATTGAGGTTTCTGATCACCCATGGTTTGTTGCCTGTCAATTCCACCCTGAATTCACATCGACTCCCCGAGATGGGCATCCACTGTTTAGCGGCTTCATCAAAGCAGCGATCAAACAACATGAATTAAAGGGCTAATATGACTCAAAAAATTATTCGTGTTAGAAATATTAATATAGCTAATGATAAACCTTTTGTTTTATTTGGTGGAATGAATGTTCTTGAATCGCGCGATCTAGCACTCACAATCTGTGAGTACTATAAAAACGTAACAGACAAACTCAATATTCCTTATGTTTTCAAAGCCAGCTTTGACAAAGCCAACCGATCCTCTATCAACTCATTTAGAGGACCCGGCTTAGATGAAGGCTTAAAGATTTTTGAAGAAATCAAAAAAACATTTGATGTTCCTGTGATAACCGATGTTCATGAACCCGAACAAGCAGCCCCTGTCGCTGAAGTTTGCGAGATCATACAACTCCCTGCCTTTTTGTCTCGACAAACAGACCTCGTTGTCGCAATGGCTAAAACCAATGCAGTGATTAATATAAAGAAAGCACAATTTTTAGCACCACAAGAAATGAAGCATATTTTAAATAAATGCTTAGAAGCTGGTAATGATCAGTTAATTCTGTGCGAGCGCGGAACCAGTTTTGGCTATAACAACTTAGTTGTAGACATGTTAGGCTTTGGCATTATGAAAGCATTTGAATACCCTGTATTCTTTGATGTGACTCACGCATTGCAAATGCCAGGCGGCAGATCAGATTCCGCTGGTGGGCGTAGAGCACAAGTGACAGACTTAGCTAAAGCAGGCTTAAGTCAAGGGTTAGCGGGCTTATTTTTAGAAGCCCATCCAGATCCCGACCACGCTAAATGTGATGGCCCTTGTGCTTTACCACTAGATAAACTTGAACCTTTTTTAACTCAACTAAAACAACTGGATGATTTAATTAAATCGTTTCCTCCTGTGCAAACCGCTTAATAGCCTATACGGCTGTATTTTGGAGTAATAATGGCAAAAATTATTGAAATTAAAGGTCGTGAGGTTTTAGACTCGCGCGGCAACCCTACAGTCGAAGCAGATGTGATACTTGACAATGGTATTATCGGTCGCGCCTGTTCTCCCTCTGGCGCTTCTACAGGCTCTCGTGAGGCTTTAGAACTACGCGACGGTGATAAAGCCCGCTACTTAGGAAAAGGCGTGCTGAAAGCAGTTGCTAATATTAATGGTTTGATCCGTACAGCACTCATTGGTAAAGACCCTGTAAAACAAGCAGAAATTGATCAAACTATGATTGATCTAGACGGTACAGACAACAAAGAAAATTTAGGCGCAAATGCTATTTTAGCGGTATCTCTAGCCACTGCAAAAGCAGCTGCTCTATCAGAGGGTATTCCCTTATATGAGCATATTTCTAATTTGAATGGCACGCCAAAGCAATACAGCATGCCTGTTCCTATGATGAATATTATTAATGGTGGTGAGCATGCCGATAATAATGTCGATATTCAAGAGTTTATGATTCAACCAGTTAGTGCGTCTAGCTTTGCAGAAGCACTCAGAATGGGGGCTGAGATTTTTCACAATCTAAAAGCAATTTTAAAAGAACGTAAACTCAATACAGCGGTGGGTGATGAGGGTGGGTTTGCTCCTGATTTTTCATCCAATGAAGCGGCATTAGCAGCTATTGTTGCTGCGGTAGCAAAAGCAGGTTACAAGCTAGGAGAAGACGTAACACTTGCTCTAGACTGTGCCTCAAGTGAGTTTTATAAAGATGGAAAATATGTTTTAAGTGGTGAAGATAAATCTTTCACTTCTGCCGAGTTTGCTGATTATTTAGATAACCTAACTAACTTATACCCCATTATTTCCATTGAGGATGGGATGGATGAGTCAGACTGGGATGGTTGGAAAATATTAACAGAGAAAATAGGACAGAAAACGCAACTCGTGGGTGATGATCTTTTTGTAACCAACACTAAAATCCTCAAAGAGGGTATAGAAAAAGGAATCGCCAACTCTATTCTGATTAAATTCAATCAAATTGGTTCATTAACAGAAACGCTTGAAGCCATCAGAATGGCCAAAAAAGCAGGTTATACTGCTGTTATTTCTCATCGAAGCGGCGAAACAGAAGATGCAACTATTGCTGATTTAGCGGTTGGAACAGCTGCGGGGCAAATTAAAACAGGCTCTCTCTGCCGCAGTGACCGTATAGCCAAATACAACCAACTTCTTCGTATCGAAGAAATGTTAGGTGACAAAGCTCCTTACAATGGTCGTCAAGAGTTCACACGATAAGCACCACTCTCCATTGCAGGGTGTAAACATCCTGCAATGTTCATGTAAATATCCTCAATAGACATAATCAATTCATTACTTTCTTTACTTCCTTAGTAGTTAAACCCATTATAATAAAGATCTCCATACTTAAATTAGGTAACAACAATGTCTAAAAATAAAATAGACCTATTTAGAGAAACCTTTAATAAACAAGCTGACTCTCTTGGTAATTTATTTGTTGAAGTTTTTCATTATATTGCACTGTTTGCAGTGGGTGCAATTATTGCTTGGGCTGCACTACAGGAACTCTTAAGTATTTTCTCAGCCAATAAAGAGTTAGTTGATGGCATTTTAATGCTCTTTATTTACCTTGAACTTGGCGCGATGGTTGGTATCTATTTTAAAACTAAGCGTATGCCTGTGCGTTTTCTTATTTATGTCTCTATCACAGCACTCACTCGCTTATTGATTTCTGACATTTCCCATAACCACAAACCAAGCTGGGGAATTATTCAAGTTTGTGGCGCTATTTTACTATTATCTATTGCCGTTTTAATTGTTCGAATCGCCTCCTCTCGCTTTCATGTAAAAGAAGAAGATGAAAGCAAGTAATTACAATATTATTAAAATTTGTATATTTTTTAATGAAAAGGAGTTTTGAGAGTATGAAAACCATTGGCTTACTGGGCGGAATGAGTTGGGAAAGCACCGCAGAGTATTACCGTTTAATAAACACAACAATCAAAGAGCACATTGGCGGTTTACACTCAGCTAAACTTGTCTTATACAGTATTGATTTTGCCGAAATCGAAATCTTACAACAGCAAGGAAACTGGCAAAAAGCTGGGCAGTTATTAACAGATGCGGCTCAAACTATAGAGAAAGCAGGAGCTGACTTTTTACTTATTTGTACAAATACCATGCATATTGTCGCCGATACCATTGCCCAAAATATACACATCCCGATCATCCATATCGCTGATGCAACTGGCGATGCTCTAGTAAATCAAGGAATTAAGCAAGTGGGGCTGTTAGGCACTGCATTTACAATGGAGAAAGACTTTTACAAAAATCGGCTTATAAATCAATACGGCCTACAAGTTATTACGCCAGACTCAGCAGACCGAGAAAAAGTGCATAATATTATCTATGACGAACTTTGCGCTGGAATTATAAACCAATCTTCAAAAGAAACTTATTTATCCATTCTTGACAAACTTGTTGAAAATGGAGCACAGGCAATTATTTTAGGTTGTACGGAAATAGGCATGTTAATAAAACAATCTGACACATCAATACCTTTGTTTGATACAACACTCATCCATGCAGAAAAAGCTGTCACATTAGCACTAACCTAAATATGGTGCAGGCCACCCTCAGCTAAATAAAAACGAGGGTGGCAATAAGTCCTTATTTAAATATTTTGCCAGGATTCATGATATTATTAGGGTCAAATACGGCTTTTACTGAACGCATGTAGTCAATCTCTATGGCTGAGCGACTATACTCCAAATAATCACGTTTAACTAAGCCCACACCATGTTCTGCGGAAACAGAACCATTATATTTTTTAACTATCTCAAACACATCTTTATTCACAGTGGCACATTTTGCAAAAAAGTCTTCTTTGGCAAGATTCTCTGGTTTTAAAATATTCAAATGCAAATTACCGTCACCAATATGACCATACCAAAGCACATCAAAGTCTGGATAATCAGCTTTTACCACCGCATCAATATCTGCTAAAAAACTTGGTACTTTACTGATAGTTACAGATAAATCATTTTTATAAGGTGTAAAGGGTGCAATAGTTTCTGAAATATCTTCACGTAAGCGCCATAAGTTCTTTAACTGCTGCTCGCTTTGACTAATCACCCCATCAACAACCCAACCTTGCTCCATACAATTTTCAAAAATAGCTAATGCTTCATCTTTTATCGTTTCAGTCAGTGCTTCAAACTCGATCAATGCATAAAATGGGTAACGGTCATCAAGTGGTGCAGGAATATCGCCACGATCTAAAATCTTTTCTAAACAACGGTCTGAAAAAAACTCAAAGGCTGTCAAATCTAACTTACTTTGAAATGCATGCAATAAAGACATGATGGATTCAAAATCAGGTGTTGCTAAAACAAGTGCTGTTAAATTATTTGGCTTACGTTCCAGCTTAATTGTTGCCTCTACAATAAAACCGAGTGTTCCTTCTGCACCGATGAAAAGATTACGAAAATCGTAACCTGTTGCATTTTTAATTAGCCCTTTATTTAAATCTAGTAAATCACCTTTGCCTGTGACAACCTTTAGACCAACTACCCAGTTACGTGTCATACCATAGCGAATAACCTTGATACCACCCGCATTGGTTGCAATATTACCGCCTATTTGACTAGAACCTACTGAGGCAAAATCCACGGGATAATATAAGCCATTTTCCTCTGCGAAGTTCTGCAATTGCTCGGTTACCAGACCTGGCTGACAAATGACTTCTCGGTCAATTTCATTAAAACCTATTATTTTATTCATGTAATCAAATGACACCACCACTTCTTGATTAGTGGCTACAGCCGCACCTGAAAGCCCCGTACGTCCACCAGACGGAACAAGTCCAACTTTATGCTCATTTGCCCACTTAACAATGGCTTGGACCTCTTCAGTTGTTTTAGGAAAAACAATTGCCATCGGATTAGGGGTATAAATTTTGGTCCAGTCTTTACCATAGGCTTCTAGGGATTCACTGTCTGTTAACACCTTACCGGGCTCAACTAGTTTTTGTAATGATTCTAAAAGGAGCTTATTTGTCATTTTTCTTAATCTCTCAAAAAATTCATACAGAACTTGATAAAATATCCAGTTCTTACGTGCTTTAGAATATGCTAGCATAGTTGAACTATTTCACACACCCTTTATTATTAAAGTTTAAACGTAATATTATTTGTGATTTTTAATAAAATGGACAGAATACAATGAGCAAAACCTCTTTAGATAAAAGTAAAATCAAATTCCTTCTGCTTGAAGGTATTCACCAATCTGCTATCGATACATTAAAAGCTGCTGGCTACGAAAATATAGAAGCTATTTCTGGATCAATCCCTGAAGAAGAGTTAAAGCAAAAAATTGCTGATGCTCATTTTATTGGTATTCGCTCTAGAACACATTTAACCGCCGAAGTCTTTGACTGTGCAAAGAAATTAATTGCTGTTGGTTGTTTCTGTATTGGAACTAACCAAGTTGATCTGCAAGCCGCTTGTGAAAGAGGCATTGTTGTATTTAATGCACCCTATTCAAATACACGCTCAGTCGCTGAACTGGTTTTAGCAGAAGCCATTTTATTACTTCGTGGAATACCCGCCAAAAATATGGGTTGCCACCGTGGTGGTTGGTTAAAATCTGCAACCAATTCTTTTGAAATCAGAGGAAAAACGCTTGGAATTGTGGGCTATGGCTCTATCGGCACACAACTGTCTATCCTTGCTGAAAACTTAGGTATGCATGTTATTTTTTATGATGTGGTCAATAAACTATCATTAGGTAATGCGCATCCTGTTGAAAGCTTACAAGAGCTTTTAGCTACAGCAGACATTGTCACGCTCCACGTGCCAGAACTACCCTCTACCAAATGGATGATTGGTGAAAAAGAAATCCGCCAAATGAAAAAAGGCAGTATTTTAATCAATGCCTCTCGTGGTACTGTTGTTGAAATTGAACCATTAGCAAATGCTATTAAAGATGAGCACCTAAGCGGTGCGGCTATTGATGTATTCCCTATTGAGCCACGCAGCAATAAAGATGAATTCCAAAGCCCATTACGCGGTTTAGATAATGTGATCTTAACACCTCACATAGGTGGGTCAACGATGGAAGCGCAACGCAATATTGGTGTTGAAGTTGCAGAAAAACTTATCAAATACAGTGACAATGGTTCGTCTATAACGGCTGTAAACTTTCCAGAGGTCGCACTCCCCTCTCAGAACAATATCCATAGAATACTGCATGTTCACCAAAACATTCCCGGCGTAATGAGTGAGATTAATAAAGTATTCTCTGATAATAACATTAATGTAAGGGGCCAATACTTACAAACCAATGAGAAAGTCGGTTATGTTGTGATAGATCTTGATGCAAAATCATCAGAGCTTGCTCAAGAAAAATTACAACAAGTCAAAGGCACTATCCGTTGCCGAGTTCTTTTTTAATCTTATTGTCAACTCTATAGTGGGGCGTATTTAATACAAACCACTATTTATGATGACTTCCACAATATAAAACTACTCAATAAGAATTGAGTTATTAGACTCACTTTTGACTGTATCATCTCTTTTGAGAGCACTTTTAGTTAAAATATCCATATTTAGCAGAATAGGGCTAAAAACAATAAAAACACATTAATGTTCATTGTTGATAATATTATTTACCAAACTTTTTACATGAGCTAAATGAGTTTTAGCTTAGGCCAACGCTATTTATTTAAAAATTATTAATTAGCATATTTACAGGCATAAAAAAACCCTGCAAAGCAGGGTTTTTTTACTAAACCAATTATTTTTGGCAAGTAGCTGGTAAGAATTTGTTATCAGCAGTACTTGTACAACCCCATTGGAAAGCACCAGAAGTTGGAGCCATACCTAACGTTAAAGTTTTGCTTTTAATGCCATCTGCCACACCAGTACTACGCATTGTAGCTATGATCCCACACACTGAAGTCTTAGTATCTGAACCAACTTTGATACTAACAGATGTGTCTGACTTCACTTCCACTTTTTCAACGTATTTACCTGCAATTTCTGCTGGTAAAGCAATACCACCATTTTGATAATTAGTACTGTTATTATCAGGGCATAAGCTATTAGAACTGTAGTACTCAGCCACTGCACCTTTTTGACCAGAAGCTAAGCTTAGTGCTTCAGCCATTTGAGAACGACCGATATAATCTTGGTAAGCTGGGATAGCGATCGCCGCTAGAATACCGATAATTGCGATTACGATCATTAATTCGATTAATGTAAAACCTTTTTGCATTGCTTTCATGTGATTTCTCCAATATACTTTTGATTTAATCAAAGGCATTTACTACCTGTATCTACCTTCTGACTAATTATATAGTAAGCACATAGCATGCCAACTTTATAAAATCATTACTATTCAATAAGTTATAAAAATACCTCAGTTTTTATCAAAATACCCCTCTTTACAAACCTGACATTTTTTGTCATTTTTTACTATTTATTACTGCTATTCACCCTTTAAGTAATACAAACCTACACAAAATGTCATTAATCATATTAAGACTATTGTTGTTACCCAGTCCAATGCATTTCATCATTTAGTTAAGCAGCGACACATAAGCCTACTCAAATAATTCAAAGAGATCATCTAATCGATCTCTTAAAAATAAGAGTCAATACACAGATAAACATCATTTCAGAAACTATTGATTAGTAAAAGAGATTGAGCAAGAACTTTCATAGAAAGTAAAAATGATATGAAGAAAATAAAAATGTATATAAATAACTCTATTTATAATAGACATAGAGCGAAAACTCTTATTATCACTAAGTTTCGCTCTACTAAGAAAGGAAAACACATCATTTAAATAGTTTTTTAATTGCAGGATACAACTCCCATGTAAAAGTTATATCCTCAGCTCACAAAGCTACATCGAAAAAAGATCTGTCCAACCAGTTTTGATATAAATTCCGTTACCATTACCTTTATCAAAACTAAAAGGTAAACAGGCCTCTCCTTCACAATCGGTTCGCCCTTCAAAATAGTCTTTATCACCATTTAGCATTGCTAAGTTGGTAACAAGAGAACAAA
>CAYNAM010000035.1:0-21985 GCA_964395065.1 uncultured Ventosimonas sp. | reverse complement strand
GCCCACACCTGCACTTGGCCCATCCTTTGGCGTAGCACCCTCAGGAATATGGATATGAATATCCTTTTTCTCATAAAAATTAGTGGCAAGACCCAAAGCATTAGCACGACTACGAACAACCGTTAAGGCTGCAGTAATAGATTCGAGCATGACATCGCCTAATGATCCAGTACGAATGGTTTGCCCTTTACCTTCGACCACAGCTGCTTCAATAGTTAACAGTTCACCACCTACTTGCGTCCACGCAAGGCCTGTAACCTGCCCTATTTGATCTTGTTCTTCAGCCTTACCATATTGGTATTTACGAACACCTAATAACTCTTCAAGGCTTGAAGGATTAATTTTAGTAATAGCTGTCCTTTTCTTGGTTATATTCTTTTTAACTACTTTACGACAAACTTTAGCAATTTGGCGCTCAAGATCTCGAACCCCTGCCTCTCGTGTATAATAACGAATAATATCGCGAATACTGGACTCTAAAAAACTAATTTCTTTATCATTCAAACCATTCGCCTGTATTTGTTTTGGCACCAAATAGCGAAGTGCTATATTTGTTTTTTCATCTTCGGTATAACCTGGTAATTGAATAATCTCCATCCTATCTAATAAGGCAGGTGGAATATTCATTGAGTTAGAGGTACAAACAAACATAACATCAGACAGATCATAATCTACTTCTAAGTAGTGATCATTGAATGTGTTGTTTTGCTCTGGATCTAATACTTCTAGTAAAGCAGAAGCAGGGTCTCCGCGGAAATCACTAGCCATTTTATCAATTTCATCCAATAAGAATAGTGGATTTTTTACACCCACTTTACTCATTTTTTGGATAATACGACCAGGCATAGAACCAATATAGGTACGGCGATGCCCTCTAATTTCAGCCTCATCACGCACACCGCCTAAAGCCATACGGACAAACTGGCGATTAGTAGCACGTGCTATAGAAGACGCTAAAGACGTTTTACCTACACCTGGAGGGCCTACTAAGCAAAGAATAGGACCTTTTAGTTTTTTAACACGTTTTTGAACGGCTAAGTATTCTAAAATTCGCTCTTTAACATCTTCTAAACCATAATGATCTTCTTCTAGAATTTCTTCAGCCTTAGGTAAATCTAAACAAATTCTACTTTTTGTTTTCCAAGGAACGTTAATCAGCACATCAAGATAGGAACGTACCACAGTTGCTTCAGCAGACATGGGAGACATTTGGCGGAGTTTATTTAACTCAGTGTGTGCTTTTTCTAAGGCCTCTTTAGGCATACCCACTTTTTTAATACGCGCTTCTAACTCGTCAAACTCATTAGACCCATCTTCAGTGCTACCCAACTCTTTTTGGATGGCCTTCATTTGCTCATTTAGATAATACTCGCGCTGACTACGCTCCATTTGTTGCTTAACACGTGCCCTGATCTTTTTTTCTAATTGCAATAATTCTATTTCAGTATCGAGCAAGGCCAAAACATGATTTGCTCGATCAGCCAAATCAGTAATTTCTAAAATCTGTTGCTTCTGTTCATTTTTTAATGTCATTTGCGAAGCAATCGTATCAACAAGACGCCCTGTCTCATTAATTTCTTGTAGTGAGGCTAAAAGATCAGATGATACTTTTTTACCCAACTGTACATAATGCTCAAATTGACTAATTAGCGTACGATGTAATGCGACTACCTTGTCACTGTCAATGACTAACTCATTGAATAAGGTTACTTTAGCAGTATAGTTAACAAGGTCTATCGACTCAACTTTTGCACGCTTTTCCCCTTCAACTAGTAACTTAATGGTACCATCAGGAAGGCGTAGCATCTGTAAAACAGTTGCATAAGTTCCCATCTGGTAGAGTTCACTTTCGGTCGGTTCATCATCACCAGGATTTCTTTGTGCTAACAAAAGGATCTTTTTATCCCCCTGCATTGCAACTTCCAAGGCCTCTGTCGACTTTTCTCTCCCCACAAAAAGAGGAATCACCATATGAGGGAAAACGACTACGTCGCGTAAAGGTAATAAAGGTACGTCAGCTGTTTTATTCATAGTTAACTCTGGCACGTCAAGGGGGATAAAAAAACACAGTACAAAATCTATTAAAGCCCTACAAAAAAGGGCTTTAATACATTGTTAAGCATTGGTTACCGACGTTTCAGCTTGGCTGTTATTGGTGTACATCAAAAGAGGCTTACCACCAGCAACAACGCTGTCATCAATAATTACTTTACTGATATCTTGGTGAGAAGGAATTTCATACATCGTATCTAATAAAATACCTTCTAAAATAGAACGCAATCCGCGTGCACCTGTTTTGCGCTCTAGGGCTTTCTTAGCAATTGATTTTAAAGCATCCTCACGGAACTCTAACTCAACATTTTCCATCTCAAAAAGTTTTTCATACTGTTTTGTCAGTGCATTTTTAGGCTCTACTAAGATTTGAATAAGCGCCTCCTCATTGAGCTCTTCAAGAGTTGCAATAACAGGTAAACGCCCCACAAACTCAGGAATAAGGCCAAATTTGACTAAATCTTCTGGCTCAACACTGCGTAAAGAGTCTGTTAATTTTTTAGCCGTTTCTTTACTACGCACTTCTGCATTAAAACCGATACCACCAGGTTCTGAACGGTTCTGTATCACTTTCTCAAGTCCAGCAAAAGCACCACCACAAATAAATAAAATATTTTTTGTATCTACTTGCATAAACTCTTGTTGTGGATGCTTACGCCCTCCTTGCGGAGGAATAGAAGCAACAGTTCCCTCAATTAACTTCAACAAAGCTTGCTGAACACCCTCACCAGATACGTCACGTGTAATCGAGGGATTATCTGACTTACGAGAAATTTTATCAATTTCATCAATATAGATAATGCCCATTTGAGCCTTTTCTACATCATAATCGCAACGTTGAAGAAGCTTTTGAATAATATTTTCAACATCTTCCCCCACATAACCTGCTTCAGTTAAAGTAGTCGCATCCGCGATAGCAAATGGCACATTCAGCAAGCGAGCTAATGTTTCAGCTAATAAAGTTTTACCAGATCCTGTAGGACCTATCAGCAGGATATTACTTTTACCTAACTCAATATCATCTTTATTGTCACGACGATTTAGACGTTTATAGTGATTATATACAGCAACAGCTAAAATCTTTTTAGCTTGTTCTTGACCAATAACGTATTGATCTAAAATACCACTAATTTCTTTAGGTGATGGTAACTTATGCTCTTCTTGTGAACCCAGTTGTTGGTCTTGAATTTCCTCACGAATAATGTCATCGCATAGACCAACACATTCATCACATATATAGACATCGGGGCCCGCAATCAGCTTACGTACCTCATGCTGACTCTTACCACAAAAAGAACAGTAAAGTAGTTTACCGTTGTTGTCACTATTATGAATATCAGTCATTCAATTAATCCAAGTTATACTTTATTTCAATAATTATAAATGGGGACTTTTTATAACTTTTCAAGTCTACCCTTCAATAGCCGTACGACTAGTCAATACTTTATCAATTAGTCCATAATCCATGGCCGCTTGTGCAGACATAAAATTATCACGGTCTGTATCACGTGCAATCACATCCATAGGTTGCCCAGTATGATGAGCTAACACGCCATTTAGTTTTTCTTTGATATTCAAAATTTCTTTTGCATGAATTTCAATATCTGAAGCCTGACCTTGAAAACCACCCAATGGCTGATGAATCATAATACGCGAATGAGGCAATGCATAACGCTTACCCGCAGCACCTGCAGTTAATAACAATGACCCCATACTAGCCGCTTGTCCAATACAAATAGTAGACACATCAGGCTTAATAAATTGCATCGTATCATAAATAGCCATTCCAGCGGTCACTACACCACCAGGAGAGTTTATGTACAAATGAATATCTTTATCGGGGTTCTCCGCTTCTAAAAATAGCATTTGAGCCACAATAAGGTTTGCCATGTAATCTTCAACTTGTCCAACTAAGAAAATAACACGTTCTTTTAGTAGTCTTGAGTAGATATCATAGGCGCGCTCTCCACGGGCAGACTGCTCTACCACCATAGGTACTAAACCACCGGCAGACTCTATATTACTCATTTGTTGTAAAATGGATTTTGACACTTTACTTTCCTCAATCACTATTTTTAAAGGCGTAATAAGCCAGCAAAAGCTGGCTTATTATAATTTATTATCGACCTAAACAATTATACATCTAAATGCATTTTCTCATTAGGTCTTACTGCATCTTGATAAACCATTGTTTCATCAGTCACTTTAATTTGACCTAGAAGAAGATCAACCACTTGCTCTTCGATTACTGCAGAACGAACGCCTTCTAACCCTTGCTTATCTTCTTTTAATTGCTCAATCACAGCTTGAGAATCATCATATACAGATGCAATATCTTCAATCATTGCATTAACACGCTCTTCATCCACTTTGATTTCATTTTTCTCAATGATCTTTCTAATGACCATACCTAATAAAATACGGTTTTTCGCTTTTTCTTTAAAACGATCAAATGGGAAGTCTTGAGGATTTAACTTCATGTTGTATTGAGCATTCATTTGATTGATGGACTGATCGCGTAATGCAGAAGCTTCACCATCAACCCAAACTCTTGGTAATTCAATATCATATTTCTTTAGCAAAGCAGAGAACACTTGGTTTTTAATTTTGCTTTTAATGGCTTGACGTAATTCACGTGCCATATTTTTGCGTACTTCAGCCGTAAATTTCTCAGCATCACCTTCAGCCATGCCATAACGCTTGAATAACTCTTCATCTAAAGGTGCTAGTTCAATTTCTTCTACCTTAGAAACCTTAACTGTGAACTCTACTTCTTTACCAGCTAAATTCTCTGCATTGTAGTCAGCAGGGAATGTAACATTAAATGTACGTTCTTCACCTTTCTTAACACCAACTAATGCTTCCTCAAAACCTGGAATCATTTGTTTAGAACCAAGCACTAAGGCATGGCCATTAGCTGTACCACCCTCAAAAGGTTCGCCATCTAGCTTACCAACAAAGTCGATGATGATTTGATCTTCATCTTTAGCAGCACGGTCTACTTCTTTATATGTTGATGCTTGTTTTCTTAATGCGGTAATCATTTCTTCTACATCAGCATCCACTAATTCATGCACAGGACGAACAATCTCGATATCTGAGTGATCAACAAGTTCAATTTCAGCAGGCATCACATCAAAATCAACAACAAACTTAAAAGGTTTTCCTTGAGTAAACTCTTCAGGTTCAACAGCAGCAGGCTGACCTGCCAACTCTAATTTTTGCTCTTTAACTGCTTCTTCAAATTTTTCTAGCATTATATCTTGTAAAACAGCTTCTCTATAACGCTTCTCAGTAGCCTTAGACACTTTACCAGGACGAAAACCATTCATTTTCGCATGACTTACAGCATCTTTTAAGCGTTTGGCTACTTCTGACTGAATAATATTTCCAGGGACCTCAATGGTCATACGGCGGGCAATAGCAGAAGTGTTTTCAACAGAAACTTGCATGGTTTTTCCTCGTAGTGCATACAATTAAACAATGGGTACTTTGCCCACTTTCAAAATTAAAAGGGAGTATTTTAGTGTTTTCTTAACAAGAAGTCATCCTAATTACCGATTAAAATCTTTAACAAAATAAAAATAGTTGATTTTTATTAAACTTCTCGCGTCAATCTCTATATAATGGGGACACTATGTTCAATTACAATACTAAAGTTTAGTATTATTTTGAATAACTTGATTTAATTTGTATAAAGGCAATTCGTTAATGCAAAAACTCTCTCTCTATCATTTACGTTTTTTTGCGTATTTCTGCTTTGCTATGACGATTATTGCTAGCCAATACATTGGTTATCTTGATCGCTCATCCTTTATTGTTTTATTGTGCCTATCTATTCTTACTCCTTGTACAGGCTATCTTTCATCATTTGCCAAAGTCGTTAATCAACAAGACATATTAGCATTGGTATTACTAGATGCCATTGTGGCAAGTATTGTATTATTACTGCTTGATGAAACCAATATTATTGGTTTATTGTTTGTATTAATGATTATGTTTAATACATGTATAAGTAGCAATACGCGCCTTACTATTATAGCCATTTGCACCCTCGTGTTACTGACAGGAATTTCTAATTTTTACTTCGACAAAGTTCCTTTTAAACAACCGCCTAATGTTCTTATTGTCATATCCATTCTCTGTACAGGATTATACTTAGGCATTTGTGCTATTTATATTTCGCAAATTAAAAAGGATAAAGAAAGTTTACAGCATCAAATCCTGCAAAATGAAAAAAATCAACAGGCAACAGCTAAACTATTGACCAAATATATTTCCCCCCCTGTTTGGGATTCTATTTTTGGTCAAAAGAAAAATCAGCGGATAGAAACTCAGCGTAAACGCTTAACTATTTTCTTTTCTGACATTAAAGATTTCACACAGCTCTCTGATGAGTTAGAGGCAGAAACGTTAACAGAGATGCTTAACCATTATCTAACTGAAATGTCGCTCATTGCTCAAAACTACAACGGCACTATTGATAAATTTGTAGGTGATAGCATCATGGTCATTTTTGGTGATAATAATAGCCTTGGCGCAGAGTCTGATGCGATAGCTGCCACATCAATGGCTATTGCCATGCAAAACCACATGAAATATATTCGCAGTTATTGGGCGTCAAAAGGCATAAAACGCCACATAGAAGTACGCATGGGTATTAACACCGGCTTTTGTACCATCGGTAACTTTGGCGCTAGCTCACGTATGGAATATACAACGATTGGCCGTGAAGTTAACCTCGCTAGCCGGTTAGAAAGCGCTGCTGAAGCAGGAAAAATCCTCATTTCAGAAACAACTCATGCTCTGATAAAAGACTTTATCATCTGTAATGATATGGGAGAAATAAAAGTCAGAGGATTCTCTAACCCGATACGTACTTATGAGGTAGCCGGACTACGTAGCACATTGAATATGGAAAATTATTATGTAGAAGAAGAAACGAAAGGTTTCTCCCTCTACTTAGACAGTGTTCATATAAAATCGGAAGACAAAGCCAAGGTGATTACAATGCTTGAAGAAGCCTCCGCTAAGTTAAAAAATATTAAATAACTTTTTTATTGTACTTTTTTTAATAACGTATCAGTAACCTTTTGATTCCACTCAGCTGTACAAGGTGCAACACCTGATGCATTGGCAAACAATTTTTTCTCAATCACAAAACACCATTCTTGTGAGCCATAATCTGGGCCATGCCCTGCACCATCCCCCGTTCCAACACGCTTCTCAACCCACACTAGCCAGTCCTCAGAACCAACTATAGGGGTAGTAGGTGTTGCAGTTGCCATTGTAGTGTGTGTAGGCACTTGATTGTCTGGCGATCGATCAGAACAACCAATACAAACACCCAAAATAATCAAACCTAATGTAATACCTCTTAGCATGCCTTACTCCATCATATAAACTGAATGATTGATAGAATAACATAATCACTGTACTAAAAAACATGGCAAAATTTTCACTATTTATTACCTGTCTAAAGATAAGCTAGTCAAAATTAATACAGACGTATGAGGTTTTACTGTACAAACCAAAATTTAAGCTTATGA
This sequence comes from uncultured Ventosimonas sp., assembly GCA_964395065.1. Classification (GTDB taxonomy): domain Bacteria; phylum Pseudomonadota; class Gammaproteobacteria; order Pseudomonadales; family Pseudomonadaceae; genus Entomomonas. Next base: position 14,384 of record CAYNAM010000035.1, on the reverse strand, counting down.
TAGTCACTCTCCATAAGAAATAAAAATATCAATAGGAAATAAGATGTCGTGGATTTTATCAATTTTGGGTGCTATTTTTGGCTTTATTATTGACAATAGCTTTTCAAGTACACTCATTGGTGTCCTGATCGGAGCACTCATGGGGCTAAACCTCCGCGTCAATAAACTTTCTCGCATGCAAAAAGAACTGTACAACAAGGTAGACTCTCTAACAAATCAACTCCAACAGCTACGAATTAAGAATATTGACCCATTACCAGAGAACGAAGCAATAGAAGATACTATAGCAGACACCCCTTTAGAAAATAATCCACCTACTATTGCCCCCTCTCTCGACAACACGACCAAAGAATACATTGAGAACACACCGGCTATACTAAATGAACCTGACAAAATCCTTCACCCTCAGCCCTCCCATCACTCGTTAAAGCAAAAAACAGAGGACATACTAGCGTCAGAATCAGCTACTCTCGTGGTACAGCCCACCGCCTCCGAGACAAAACATCAACCTACTCCAGACCAAACAGAAAATCATCAAGAAGGCTTTGTATACAAGGCTTATAGTATGGCTCGCAACTGGCTACTGGGCGGAAATACAATTTTAAAAATAGGTGCCATCATCCTATTCTTAGGACTAGCCTTTTTATTACGCTATGCAACAGAAGGAATGACATTCCCCATTGAAGTACGTTACATTGGTGTCGCACTTAGTGGTTGTGTAATGATAGGCTTAGGGTGGTATCTCCGAAAAGCCGAACATAACTATGGACTTGTCTTACAAGGTACGGGCGTCGCTGTTCTTTATCTAACCAGTTATGCTGCTATGTATTTACATCAGCTCTTAGCTCCTAATGTTGTTTTCATCTTTTTATTAGCCTTTACAACATTGGCCGCATTACTAGCCCTTTACCAAAACGCACTTAGTCTCGCTATTGCCGCGACTCTTGGAGGCTTCACTGCGCCTATCCTAGCCTCATCAGGTGGTGGTAATCATATTGCTCTGTTTTGTTATCTTTTACTGCTCAATATAGGTATTTTATCAATTGCTTGGTTCAAAGCATGGCGTCCACTCAATATTATTGGTTTTATAGGTACCTTTGGCATGGGCTTTGCTTGGGGTATAAAGGCCTATACGCCTGAAATGTTCTGGAGTACAGAACCTTTTCTTATCATTTTCTTTCTGTTATACCTTGCCATCGCATTACTGTTTGCACGCCGTAAACTCTATGAAAAAGAACATGCTCCAAACACTAGACAAATTTTATTAAACTGGTCTATTCAACAAACTAACTACTTAGACGCAACACTTATCTTTGGCACACCTATAGTTGCTTTTGGTCTGCAATATACATTAGTTCAACACTTCACTTATGGCGCTGCTATTAGCGCACTCATTTTAGGTATTTTTTATCTAACACAAGCTTTCCTATTCTATCATTATGGCTCAAAACGCATTACCTTATTAATGGAAACACATTTAGCATTGGGTGTTATATTTTTAACACTCAGTATTCCATTAGCCTTTGATGCAGAATGGACTTCTGCCTCATGGGCATTAGAAGCAGCTGGTGTATTCTGGATTAGCTTAAAACAACAACGGAAAACAGGTCAATTTTTTTCAAGTTTTTTACAGTGTGCTGCTAGCATAAGTTACCTATCTCAACTCAACAGAGGCAGTCACACATTACTAGAGGGGTCATCATTTGGCGCAGGGCTATTAGCACTCTCCCTACTGTTTAGTCTCTATCAATGCCTTAAATACCCTGAAGCACTGCGACTACCTAAAAAAAACATTTTACCTGTTTTCACTATTTTAGGATCTGGCTTTTTTTATCTACTCGCCCCACTCAATCTAATGTATCAACAAACAGCTATTTGTTGGGTTATTATGGGTGTTTTAACACTTTTTATCAGTAATCGAATTAGATACTCAACATTTTTTAACTGCGGACAATTTATTCAATTTTTAGCGATTACTCTATTTATTAGTCAACTACCCTACAAACAACTGGGGATCGGTTTTAATACCAATAGTCATTTATTTATACTCTGCCTACTAATGGGTGGGTTATTAATAACAAATGCTTTCTTTATCATCAGCCATAAAAAAGAAAATGGTTTTATTCAGGATATTCGCCTGCTACAAACCACCTTACTATCTGGGCTTATAATCCTCCACCTTGCCCCCCTATTCATACTGCCTTGGCTATGGGTCGCTTGTTTATGGTCTATATTAGGCTGCTTAATGAGTCTATTGGCTAGACGCTTCAATAGTTTGTTACTGCTTTATTTTGGTTTAGCGCTCGCTGTCGTTGCTACTAGTACGTTTATCATCAACAACACACTATCCACAACAGCCAACAGTTTCTTTAATAGCGACTTCGTTTCATTACTTATTATCAGTATCAGCAGCTTAATAATGGCTTGGCAAATACAACGCTCTTCAACGTTAACGCTCTCAACACAGAACTTACACACCATAAGCCGTACTTTAATGGTCACCGGCATTATTCTTTGGAGTAGTGCCTTTATTTTTGAAATCAACAGTATGGTGGACAGGCAATATCAAGACATCGTTTTATTACTCGCAGCAACCCTCAGTTTACTAATAGCAGGGTTATCTGCTAACTATCTGAAGTGGCAAGACCTCTCATTGTCACAACTCCTATTGATACCTATTGCTTTTATTTTTCTCAACCAAAACTTCCTCTATCCATTCAGTCATTTTGGTTGGTTAGTGTTGGGGTTATTAACTGCAGTTCACTTCTTCAACTTAAACCGTTTAGAAAACCTAATGCCCCGTACTAGCCTGTTATTTTGCCATACTATCGGGCTTTGGTTTATTGTGATAACGCTAAGCAGTGGTTTATCACAACTTTTACACATGACACCGACAATAAATCATACATGGGACTGGATAGTTTGGATGATTATTCCTAGCTTATGGCTCTTCATTACTCTCTATTGCAAAGCCCTTCCTTGGCCCATTAAAACCTTTAACTTTACCTATGGATATGTCGTATCCCTGCCTATTGCCATCTACTTATTCGCTTGGTTTTGGCTAGCAAATACTTATAGCACAGGGGCAGTGGCATCAATACCTTATATTCCACTTATTAACCCTTTAGAATTAGGATTAATCGCCGCTCTTACCAGTAGCTTTATTTGGTTAAATCGTTACCAACAGCACCTACCTGTAAAATTACCTTCCTACGTTATAAAAGGGCTACTTGGCATATCCCTCTTTGCGATGAGTACCGCTATAGTCTTTCGAACCGCATTCAACTGGTTGGGCGTTCCCTTTCACTTTGAAAGCCAAATTCACTCAATGATTGTTCAAGCTAGCCTTTCTATTCTATGGACCATCATTGCATTAGCACTGATGATTAGAGGATATCAAAAAGCAAGTCGCGAGCTTTGGAGCATTGGTGCGGCTTTAATTGCATTAGTGGTGATTAAGTTATTCTTTGTTGAACTAGGTAACAGTGGGAGTCTTGCACGGATCATTTCATTCACCATTGTTGGTTTATTACTACTCATTGTCGGATACTTTGCACCGCTCCCTCCCAAAACAGTTACAAAAGATGAGGCTGTTGATTAAAACAATAAAGGGTGCTCTAGCACCCTTTTATTAAACTCATTCGCAAATAATTATTTTTTTTAAAACCCATTTGCTGAAATAAAATCAACATCTGTTTTAGGTTCAGCAGTCATTAACTTCTCAATAACTGACTCCAACTTCACACCACCAAAAATAATCGCATAAAGCCCTGTAACCAAAGGCATATAAACCCCCAACTCTTCAGATTTTACTTTGAGTACTTTGAGAGTATTCACTCCCTCAGCCACTTCACCAATTTGCTTAATTGCCTCATCTAAAGAGACACCTTGCCCTAAAGCATAACCTACTTGATAATTGCGACTTTTAGAAGAATTACAGGTAACCAATAAATCACCGACCCCTGCCAAACCCAAAAATGTCATTGGGTTAGCCCCCAATTTAACAGCAAACCTTGTCATTTCTGCTAAGGCACGAGTAATCAACATAGCACGGGTATTTTCCCCCATTCCCATGGCGACCGTCATACCTGACATAATGGCATACACATTCTTTAAAGCGCCACCTAACTCAACGCCATAACGATCATTACTGGCATAAACTCTAAATGTTTTGTTATGCAATAATTCCTGTACTTTTAGACATACCGTCTCATCTTCACTGGCTATGACTGTCGCTGTTAGTGAATGTTCAGCAATCTCTTTAGCTAAATTAGGGCCAGATAACACACCAATTCTTGCTTTTGGGGCTAATTGTTGCAAAATTTGACTCATTAATAAAAAAGTATTTGCCTCAATACCCTTTGTCATACTCACTAATATTTTGTTTTCAAATTGAGATGCAACCGGTTTTAACACTTCACGTAATGCAACAGATGGCAAAGCAACAAAAAGCAAATCAGGTGAAATAGTTTGTTGCAAATCAGTCGTTGGTTCTACATTTTCATGTATCCGAATCCCTTTTAAATAGCGAGGACTATAACGCTCACGTCGAATAATATTGACTTGCTTTTGATCACGCATCCACATCAACACGGCATAGCCATTTTCTGCTAGCAAATTAGCTAACGCTGTTCCAAAATTGCCACCACCTATAACAGCTACTGTTTTTTTAGCACTCATATTCGACCCTATTTTTCATCATTTCTAGCCAGTATATTTTAATTTATACTAATTTATTTATTCAATGTTTTAGAATATTTGTATTTTATTAGTATTAGAAGGTAAAATACGCCTTTTATAAATAGCCACCCACTCGATAGTGATATTATTAGATTATTTATAATCTGCCCCTACAGCTATTAGCCATGTAGATATGATAACGAATAGTTCAGTAGGTAGCTATAACCTTTAAAATTATAGATAGTCTAAGGAGTTTACATGACCCAACAACACAGTTATTCCTATGAGGATTTGCTTAAATGCAGTCAAGGAGAGCTGTTTGGTCCCGGTAATGCACAATTACCAGCACCTAACATGTTAATGATGGATCGCATAATTACAATAAACTCAACAGGTGGTAAATACGGCAAAGGTGAAATCATTGCAGAACTAGATATTCATCCAGATCTTTGGTTTTTCCAGTGCCACTTCATTGGAGATCCCGTTATGCCTGGCTGTTTAGGGCTAGATGCATTATGGCAACTAGTTGGTTTTTACCTTGGTTGGCAAGGCTACCCTGGCCGTGGTCGTGCACTCGGGGCTGGAGAAGTTAAATTTTCTGGTCAAGTAAAACCTGATGCTAAAAAATTAACTTATCATATTCACATTAAACGTACTATTAGCCGTACACTTGTATTAGCTATTGCTGATGGCAGTGTAAGCGTTGATGGTAAAGAAATTTATGTTGCTGACGGTTTACGCGTTGGCTTATTTACATCCACTGATAACTTCTAAGGATTATTCGTATGCGCCGTATTGTTATTACTGGTCTGGGTATTACCTCCTGCTTAGGTAACGATAAAGAAACTGTTTCAACTAGCCTGCGCACTGGTCGCTCAGGCATTCGTTTTAATCCAGAATACGCTGAGATGGGATTACGTAGCCATGTCTGCGGCTCAATCGATCTTGATCTAGACGAACTCATTGACCGTAAAGTTAAACGCTTTATGGGCGATGCTGCTGCATTCTCTTATTTAGCAATGAAGCAAGCGATTGCTGATGCTAACCTCAGTGAAGAACAAGTTTCTAGCCCTCGCGTTGGATTAATTGCAGGTAGTGGTGGTGCATCTACTTTTAACCAAATGGATGCATTAGACACCTTACGCGCTAAAGGTATTAAGCGTGTAGGTCCTTATCGTGTAACTCGTACGATGGGAAGCACTGTCTCAGCCTGTTTAGCTACACCATTTAAAATCAAAGGCATTAACTACTCAGTTTCCTCTGCCTGTGCTACCAGTGCTCACTGTATTGGTATTGCGATGGAACAAATCCAAATGGGGAAACAAGACATTGTTTTTGCAGGGGGCGGTGAAGAAGAACATTGGACCCAATCGTTCCTATTTGATGCAATGGGTGCATTATCAAGTCAATACAACGATACTCCAGAAAAAGCATCTCGTGCTTACGATGCCAACCGTGATGGTTTTGTTATTGCAGGCGGCGGCGGTATGGTTGTTGTTGAAGAGTTAGAACATGCATTAAAGCGTGGTGCTAAAATTTATGCCGAACTTGTTGGTTATGCGGCGACTTCTGATGGTTATGATATGGTAGCACCTAGTGGTGAAGGTGCCATACGCTGCATGGAGCAAGCTCTTGCCATGACATCAGGACCTATTGATTATTTGAATACCCACGGTACCTCTACCCCAGTAGGTGATATTGCTGAAATTAAAGCAGTTCGTGAAGTATTTAAAGGCAATACACCAACTATCAGCTCGACCAAAAGCTTATCAGGCCACTCATTAGGTGCGGCAGGTGTGCAAGAAGCTATTTATAGCTTGTTAATGATGGAGGGTAACTTTATTGCGGGCTCCGCCAATATAGAAACTATCGATCCAGCTGTCGCTGATCTACCGATATTAACAGCAACACGCGAGAATGTAACACTTAACCAAGTAATGTCAAATAGCTTTGGTTTTGGTGGTACTAACGCAACTTTAATTTTTAAACGCTTTGAAAAATAATACAGTGTTTAAATAAAAAAAGGGGCTTTTAAAGCCCCTTTTTTATTCGTCAGATAATAAGAAAACTAAAAGTCATCTTCTACATAGCCCTTAATTTTGTATTCCCTATTTTCTAAATAAGCATTACGTATAAAGATATAAGGATCACCTACAATCATTTTATCAAGGGGTAATAATTGAACACGCGTATCAACTATATCAACGCCCCAGATAGTATACTGAACACCATCATCATTAATATAGTTATCTATTGACATAAAGTAATCAGGTACTTTACCTGTAGCATCTCTTACTGTACTTGGGCCTAAAAATGGTAAAACCACATAGGGACCTGTTGGAACCCCCCAATGACCAAGCGTCAGCCCAAAATCTTGCTCACTCCGTTGTAGCCCCATTTTAGAACCCACATCAAAAAAGCCTAATAAGCCAAAGGTGCTATTAAATCCAAATCGCGCTAAATCAACCCCAGCATCATTAAGTTTAAGCTGTAAAACATTATTACCAAAATTTTTAGCTTCCCCTAAATTATTAAGCATATTGGTTACACCATTTTGTATGAACATTGGCGTAATCCACTGATAACCTTCAGCAATTGGTTTTAATGTGTAATGATCCAGCACTGAGTTAAATATAAAAACGGGACGGTTAAAACTTTCCCACGGATCGTTAGTTTCCTCTGCCCAACCAGTATTAATTAATAAACTACTTAACCCAATAGTTAATAGTATTTTTTTAAAAAAACGCACCTTGCTTACAGACAGAAGGCTCATAACTATCTCCGATATATCCCAACATTCTAATACTATAAATGCATAGTATAGCTAATTAATTTTTCTTACGATAACAGTTTCTGACTATTTTGTACTAATGTAGGATCTAAGCTTATAAAGACACTCATCACTATAATGTTATTGAAAACGCACAAAAATAGTGCATAATTGACTAACATGACTATAAGACCCTACGGATCACAATAAGTTTCAAGGACGTTCAAACCTATTCAGGTTGGTTTAATTTTTGCATAACACCTTAAAACAATGGAAAAAGCGTTATGTCACTCACACGAGCACTCAGTCAATCCTTATTGGATAATTTAACTATCAATATTATTGTACTAAACCACCAACTACAGGTTAACTACATAAACCCATCAGCAGAAGTCATGCTTGCAACAAGTTATCAACGTTGTCTCAATTTACCAATTAACGAGATAATCACAGAACACAGCCCAGATATCACCTTAGAAGAAGCGCTCAAAAAAGGACATCCCTGCACCAAATTAGATGCTCACTTAATTCTTCATAATAATCAATCTATTATTGCAGACTATGTCATTACGCCCATACAAGCAGATAATCAAACTTACTACTTGATAGAAATTTCTACTTTAGAAGCTCTAAAAATCTCTAGAGACAAAGTCGCCCATACTCAATTTGAAGGCAATAAGATGCTACTACGTGGCTTAGCTCATGAGATAAAAAACCCTCTTGGTGGAATCCGTGGCGCTGCGCAACTGCTTGAAAGAGAATTAACAGATAACACGTTTAAAGAATACACCCGTATTTTTATAGAAGAAGCTGATCGAATCGGTAACCTCGTCGATCAAATGTTGGGAACTAACAAACTACCTCAACTTAAAACTACCAATATTCATGAAATACTTGAACGCGTCTATCAACTTATTGCAGCCGAAAGCCAAGGTCGCATTAAACTTATAAAAGACTATGACCCCAGTATTCCAGAGCTAAAAATTGATGCTCAACAAATGATACAAGCTTTACTAAACATCTCTCGTAATGCATTACAAGCAGTAACAGAAACTGATGTTCATGCGCCCTGTATACGATTCAAAACCCGTATCATCCGACACCTGACGATTGGCACAATCCGCCATAAAATGGTGCTGAGTATCGAAGTTACTGATAATGGACCAGGCATTCCTCCTGCTATCAAAGATACCCTCTTCTATCCACTGGTAAGCGCACGCTCAGAGGGAACAGGGCTAGGTCTATCTATCACTCAAAATATTATCGCCCAGCACAAAGGATTTATTGAGTGTCACAGTCAAGCTGGAGACACGACATTTAATATCATTCTCCCTTTTAAGGAATAAACCAATGACAAACCACTTAGAGCATGTTTGGATTGTTGATGATGATAAATCAATCCGCTGGGTTTTAGAAAAAGCATTGCAACAAGCCAAAATGCAAACCCGAACCTTTGAAAAAGCCGATACTTTATTGCAAGCACTGCAAGATCAACAACCTGATGTAATTATTACAGATATCCGAATGCCAGGAACAACGGGATTAGATTTATTAAGTTACATTAAAAATAACTTCCCTAAAATTCCAGTTATTATTATTACAGCACACTCAGACTTGGACAGCGCTGTAAGCTCTTATCAAAGCGGCGCATTTGAATACCTCCCGAAGCCTTTTGATATTGACGAAGCTATCTCTCTCGTTAAACGCGCTTATATTCATAGTCAAGAATTAAATCAAACACAAAAAACAACACCACCTCCTGCTTCCGTCTCAGAAATAATTGGCGAAGCACCCGCTATGCAAGAGGTTTTTAGAGCAATAGGACGACTTAGCCAATCCAACATCACCGTTTTAATTAATGGCGCCTCAGGAACAGGAAAAGAATTAGTAGCCCATGCACTACACAAACATAGCCCTCGTAGCCGCGCCCCTTTTATAGCCTTAAATATGGCTGCTATCCCCAAAGATCTTATGGAGTCTGAGCTATTCGGCCATGAAAAAGGAGCTTTTACAGGTGCCACCACGTTACGCCAAGGTCGTTTTGAACAAGCCAATGGCGGCACACTATTTCTCGATGAAATTGGTGACATGCCTGCTGACACACAAACCCGTTTGCTAAGAGTTCTTGCTGACGGTGAGTTTTACCGTGTTGGTGGACATACCCCGATCAAGGTGGATGTTCGTATCATTGCGGCCACCCATCAACATATCGAACAGAGGGTAAAAGAAGGACTCTTTCGAGAAGATTTATTTCATCGTCTTAACGTAATTCGCATCCAAATCCCTAAACTTTCAGAGCGGCGTGAAGATATCCCCAGTTTAGCTAAACACTTTTTACAACAAACAGCCAAAGAGCTTGCCGTTGAACCAAAACTTTTAAAACCAGAAACTGAAGAATATTTAAAAAATCTACCTTGGCCAGGTAATGTAAGACAACTAGAAAATATTTGTCGCTGGATAACGGTAATGGCATCAGGCCGTGAAGTACATATCGATGATCTTCCCCTTGAAGTAACAAATCAAACTACAGAGATATCCCAAAATACAAATTGGCAAACACAGCTAAAAATATGGGCTGAAAAAGCTCTTGAAACTGGAAAAACCAATCTACTGGCTGAAGCGTTACCACTCTTCGAAACAGTAATGATAGAAACCGCCTTAAAACATACGTCTGGAAAACGACGTGAAGCATCTGAGCTACTAGGCTGGGGGAGAAATACTCTGACACGAAAAATCAAAGAGCTTGATCTTGCAAAAAACATTAAAACTGACAATATTGACTAGCACTCCTTAAACAAAGGGGAAAATCCCCTTTTTAAGTCAACAACGTCACTAGTGCTGTTACAGTAATAAGCATACCAACCGTTGATACAGCTAAAATCGATGAAGCTTGTTGTTGATACTTCTGATAACGTGTTGCTAATAATACAATCATAGGACCTGACGGTAATGCTGCTAACAAGAGTCCCTCATTAAAAACAATTGAGCCCTTGCTCATATGAAACATAAAAGCAACACCTAAAAATAATAAGGGTAAGCCAATATTCTTGAGTAATGCAATTAAAAGAACCTCTCCCGTAAATTTAAACTTATTGGCTGCAATCGTCATGCCTGCAACAAAGACAGCAAGCCCCGCTGTTGCCTTACCGATCAACTCTAATGAGTGGAGCACGACAGCTGGCATTGAAATATTTAAAAATACAAAGATAAATGCCAACAAAGGAGCCCATACAAAAGGCGTCTTGAAAATAGCTTGGTAAATAGATTCACCCAATAACTTACCTATGGTATAGCGTTGACCCGAGTTTTCACCCAAGTTAATTTTAATAATAATGGTCGCTAGCGGCACCAAAAATACATTAATAACCACTGATATAATACTTACGGCAACGCCACTTTCCACACCATAAAGAGCACCTAAAAGTGCTGGACCATAAAAAGGTCCTGCTGAGAAGCTAACCGCTAAACCGGCAATAGCTGACTCAATCACAGAACGCTTAAATAGCAATTTAGTTAAAAAGAAACCCAAGGTGAAAGCGAGCAGCAGACAAATCAGTAATGCGAAAAAAAGCGGTAACTCTTCTAAAAGCTTTACTCTTGAAACTGTGACAGTACCAACAAAAAGAGCAGGAGGTAAAGCAAAGTTTAACACCAACTCATTAATGGTATGAATAGGGTTGCCTTCTGTTCCAAAAAATTTTCTTTTTCCAGCCCAAAAGCCAAAGGCCAATACAAAAATAATGGGGATAACAACGCCCGCTGACTGCAAAACATGACCCATATATATTTACCTCCAGATAAACTATGGCTTACTATGGCCAACCAATATAGCAACCGCAATACTTGAAACAAATAATGCAACAAATGATAAATGTAAGCCTACAATATGAGCTAAAAAACCTATCATCGGTGGGCCAAACAACATCATGACATATCCCATCATTGCTACCGATGCGATAGCTGCAGAGGAACTAACTCCTTTGGGCTTAACCTTATCAGACAATGTCAACAAACAAGGAAAAATAATTGAAATACCTATACCTGCAAAAGTAAAACCAACAATGGCTAACACTGGAGAATGGCTTAATAATGCGATCAATAGCCCAAACGCAGAACAAATACCGCCCAGTTGAATTGCTCTGACGCGACCTACATAATCAACCCAACGATCACCAAACAAACGACCAAAAGCCATCGTTCCTGTAAAAAAGGCTAGACCTAATGCAGCCACAGATTCAGAAGCATTTATATTCTCCAGAAACAAGGCCGACCAATCGGCCATTGCCCCCTCAACAAATACAGCTGCTGATGCAACAAAACCCAAGATCCACAATTTCCCCTTAGGCACGACAAAAAGAGGCGGCTTAGCCTCTGCCTCTGTAGGTAAACTATCAATGTCTTTCAATAAGTGTCGTTGATTAAATAAAACGCCTATAACCAAGAACAAAGAAACCAATAACAAATGATGACCTGGTATTATATGGTATCTAGCAACAACGCCTCCAAACAAAGCACCGAACATGGCACCTATACTAAAAATGCCATGAAAAGAAGACATAATTGAGCGCTGATATAATCTCTCTAAGGCTGCAGCCTGATCATTCATTGCAATATCAATCAGCCCCATTCCCAACCCAAAGACGATAAATGCTCCCGCTAAAAAAATAACACTCGGTGCAAAACCAATCAAAGAGATAGCAATCAAAACCAAATAAGCAGCAAAAGGTGTTACTTTATGGCTACCAAAGCGTCCAATTAAAAAACTAGACGTAAGCGTCGCAATAAACGAACTAAAAACAGGGCATAGAAGTAAAAAGCCCCAGTCCATTTTTGTGAGTTGTAGTCTTTCTTGAATAAAAGGTGTGCGAACGGCCCAACTACTAAAACTTAACCCTGCTAAACCAAAGAAAAAAGCAATGGATAAGCGCAGTCTTTTTAAATCATTACCGACTTGAGAAATGGTCGAATTCATAGAGTATTACATATCATTAATAAACGAGTGCTCATTGTACTAAAATTTCAATTGCAATGTATGCTTTTGATTTACGCTCATCCAAAATACCCACACCACATAACAGCTCTTAAGGCGTATTACCTACTTCCGAACAAGATAACCATGAGCAAAAAGGTGTTTTTATAGTGATATGCCCTAAATGTATTGATCTTTATCACTTTGAGCGCTATTGTAAGCTTATATTCAGTATATCTTTGTTATTTTTTAAAAAAAACCTTGAAAATGTGCTACAAAGTTATAAAATCACGGTCTATGTATATTATATGTATTGATTATCCAATTTAGTTAGGGTAATTTTGTCTATACTCTGTCATTAGGGTATTTTTTTGCTTTAAACTTTTCCAATCATTAAGGAATATATGTATGAACAAAGCTGAACTTGTAAATGCGATTGCTAGCAAAGCTGAAATCACTCAAACAGAAGCGAATAAGGTATTAAATGCTTTATTAGAAACTGTTACTGAAACATTAAAAAAAGAAGAGTCAATTGTATTAGTTGGCTTTGGTACTTTTGAAGTTAAAGCACGTGCTGCACGTGTTGCTAGAAACCTAAGAACTGGCGAGCCTATGAACATTCCAGCGAAGAAAGTTCCTAGTTTCAGAGCGGGTAAAGGTTTAAAAGAAGCTGTTAATCAAGCTAAAAAACCAGCTAAAAAAGCTAAAAAATAATTTTAATCAATTATTTTTACCCTAAAAAGCAGACGAGGTTGACTTCTCTGCTTTTTTTATAATAATAAAAACTTGAATAAATTCACAACGCCATTAAATATATTTAATCTTTACGTTTGCTTATGATTATAATGAGATCTTTGCCTTGCTTTTAGGATGAAACATGACTTTTCACTTTAAATCATTTATGGCTATAGTGCTTGCTAGCCAGATAGTTACAACACTTGCTAATACAGAAGCAACTCTTGATTTAACCAATCCAGTACAAGAAATAAAAAAACAACTACCACAAGAGCTTGCTGAAGGTGTACTTCTCACTGATGTTAATTATAACCATAATAAACAAACGTTAATTTACAGTGCTACAGTTATAGATACTCGCCCCGACCAAATTAATCAAGAGCATATCGTTAATAAGGTATGCTATACCCCTTTATTACGTAATGCTGTAGAAAAAAATGTCACCGTAAGCTTCTTCTTTTACGATGAAAGAAAAAAGCCTTTAAAACATATTGTTATTACAGAAGCACTTTGCCAAAGTAATTTCAAAACATTTGAACGTGCGTTGACAGACAATCTAGAAAAAATAAAGCCAACAATGCTGCCAATGTCTATTAATGGCCAACTTACTTTATTTAATTTGACTTATCAATCACCCCAAAAAGCTATTGTCGTTGATCTAAAAGCGGCTAATAATCAGGTAGACATCTCGCAAGTTGATAAAAAGAAAAGTATAGAAATAGCTTGCAAAGACGATTATCTTTCACTTTTTACTGAGCGTAACCTCAACTATATTTTTAACTACTATGATGATAGCGGTAATAAGTTGATTAAGACATTCAATATCAGCGCTAATGATTGTCTGCCTAATGCATCAATGAATGCATTAGACAAAAAATTAGCAGAAGATGCTCAGAAAATGAAAAACAACTTAAAAGCTCTAAGCACTGATCAAATTGAACTGATTGACGTGGGGTACGATAACCAACAGCGTGTGATTTGGAATAGAGCCATTATAAAAGATGCAACCCTCACAAAAGATAAAATCAATACAACAGCGACGATTGCTTCTCTTTGTACGTTAGCATCTACACGTCAAATTATTAATAAAGGCATCACATATAATTATAGCTACTACAATATAAAGAAAGAGCCACTTATTAGCTTCTCTATTGATACTAACGCCTGTAAACGTTATGATAAAGAAAACAATATCTTGATTCAAAAATAGTAATTTTGAGGGTCTCAACT
>CAYNAM010000034.1:0-22119 GCA_964395065.1 uncultured Ventosimonas sp. | reverse complement strand
TTTAGGGTAGCAGGGGCGGGTACGGGTAAGGCTCCGTGTGCACAGTGAATAACACCATTTCCCCACGGTAGGGGGGAGCATGACCATGTATCAATTTGGCTATGGTAGATTAAAAATGCAGCTGAAATAATATCTAAGATAGCATCATCAGCACCTACTTCGTGTAAGCAAATGTCGGTTAATGCTATGCCATGTATTTCACTTTCTGCTTTGGCTAATAAGCAATATATTTCATTGGCTATTTTAAAGATAGTAGGGTGTTGGTTGATTTGTTGTAGTTTTTGTTGTATGGCTTGCCACGTATAATGTTGATGGTTCTTGCTGAGTGTTGGGTTAATGATGATAGGGGTAGAGGGGGAATGGGGTTTGAATACAAGGTGGTTTTGATCTTGTAAGGCTTGCTCGTTTTTATAAATAATGAATTGTTTGCCTAAAATTTCTTTTTGTTTTTTCTCATTTAATTGAAATGAGAAGTTTTGATAGAGAGGTAATGCGGTTAAAAATATATGTAATGGCTTTTCTAACTCAGGAAATGCATCAAGCATGGCCGAGCAAAACATATCACCTGCTATCCCTCCAATAACGTCTAAATGAACATGCACAGGCTACATCCTCTATTTACGATGGTTAGAATATTACAATGTATTTGCACGGTAATACAAATACATTGTAGATTTAATAGACCAATATTTTTCAAGTGATGAAAGTTGAATTAAGTCACTTGATTAACTTTGGCTTGCTCCAACATTTTTAGGAAGAATGAAAATGAGTACAGCGCCAGCCACTACTACAAAACCAATGGATAGTAATCCAGCAGCAGGTGTTCCCGCGAAGTTTTCAGCATGTTGTCTTAAAAGCGGTGCGCCAAAGCTAAAGAAGGCACCAAACATATTAATAAAGCCGATACCCGCAGCAAGTGCATTACCCGTTAAAATAGCGGAGGGCATAATCCAAAAGATGGGTTGGCAGGCAAAGTAAGCCGTTCCTGCAATACAGAGGGCAATAATTGCTGGTATTGGTCCTAAGTAGGCAGAAAGACCAAGTGCAATCCCCCCAACTAATAAGGTGGTCGCACAGATATTGCGTCTTTCTTGTGTTTGGTCAGAGTATCTTGGGATGAAGAAGGTCCCGACCAGAGCACATAGCCAAGGTAGTGCGGTGACAAGCGAGGTTAAAAAGTTTACCTTACTGCCCATAATACCTGCCACTTGAGTGGGTAAAAAGAAAATAAGCCCGTATACACCGCATTGGATGCATCCATAAATAATTGCAAAGTGCCAAATCTTAGGGTTTTTTAATGCATCAATTAATTTAGCTGAGGCGGCTTTTTTGCTACTTTCTTCTAAAGCCATTTGGTTGGCAAGCAGCGTTTTCTCTTCTGTGGTAAGAAATCTGGCTTTTTCAGGAGTATCGTCAAGGTAAAAAAATGTCCAAATACCAGCCAAAAATGCTAAGAAGCCTTCAATAACGAACATCCAATACCAACCAGGATGACCTAGGAAACCGTGCAGTTCTAACAAAGCACCCGAAAGAGGGGAGCCAAAGGCCATGGCCAGTGGCGCACCCATATAAAAGAGCCCCATGACCGCTGCGCGATTTGCTTGTGGAAACCATTGTGAGGTTAGATAAATCATACCTGGGAAAAAGCCTGCTTCTGCAACCCCTAATAAAATTCTAATGGTTAAAAACTTGGCTTCAGTATCTGCATAACCCATGGCAGCGGATAAGAGCCCCCATGCCAGTGTTGTAACGCCTATCCAACGTCGTGCACCAAACTTTTTCAAGCACAGATTAGCTGGTGCACCTAAGAAGGCATAAACCACAAAGAAAAGCCCTGCACCTAATGCATAGGCTTCATTACTTAAGTTGATGTCTAGTTGATAGCTTTCTTTAGCGAAGCCAATATTGGAGCGATCTAAAAATGCTAGTATGTAAAGCATTAGCATAAAAGGAATCAGTCGGAGTTTAGTTTTTTTGACAACAGATAACAACGTAATACCGTTCATTGCATGTCTCCTTATCTAATTACTGTTTTAATAATTAGATCGTTATAAGTTAATTCCTATATCAACTACGTTATTATTTTCATCAAAAATGATAGGGTGTGGTTCGCTTAGAATTTCAATGTTTGGATTGGCTTTAGCATCTTCTAACATGTTTTCAGAGATATAAAGTTCATTGATGTGTAAGGTATTAGCAATTCTCACCATACGTGCTTCTTTGCGGCCATCCAAAATAATACAAGTCTTAACAGCAGCCTGAATCGCTTGTTTGTCATTGGCTAAAATCACAGGAACATAGCCATCTTGAGTGAGCCGAGAGGTTAGAACGTTAGGGTAGGTTTCAGGAAAGTCCACTTTATCCAACAAACGCTTAGTGGAGAAGTCAGCAAACCCCATGCCTGTTGCATTACCGCCACTCTTTTCATGCAGGTCAAGTACTGTAATACGGTCAGGTCTAATGGAGGCAATAGGTTGCATAAAAGGAGTACAAGCGCGCCCTGTGACATGGCAATCCATTCCGCCACCTGAGTAGATTTTACCCATGAGATCAACCACGCAGATATCAACATTGTCGAACATGATTTTGGGGAAGTAGGTTTTTGAGCGGGCAAGTAGCGCTTTTTCTCGCTCTTCCAGTTTTTCAGCAGGAATGGCTTCGATGTCTACGACTTGATCAAAGGCATTTTCTATGGTTCCAATACCAAATAAAAAAGGAGTGTTCGCCACTTTAATTCTGGCCATTTCAACAATATTATTGGCCATTTGCCCAAAGCCATAAGTATGGCAAGCATCAGCTCCTTTTTGCTTAGCAAAACCAATGGAGAGCATTTTGATAATACCGCTCTCAATAGGGGCAGTGAAAGCGTTATGAGCTTTGATACGGTTGATGCAGATGATGCCATCGGCAGCCATTGCATTTTTATCCATTAATACTTCTAGGCCATTGGGTAATTCACCGACCTTTACCGTTTCCATTGATGAGCGAATTTCACAGCCTAAGCTTTCTTCTGTAATCCCTAGCTTTTCCAATACGTGGCGTTGTCCTTCTGCTGTTGCTCCGCCATGGCTACCCATAGCAGGGACACCATAGGGTTTGGCACCGAGTGCTTTTAGCTCATTGATAATAGCGGTGGCAATCCGGTCGATTTGCGCAACGCCTCGGCTACCAATACCCACAGCAATAGTCATGCCTGCTTTGATTTTGTTGCGTATTTCTGGTCTAGCGAATTCTTGACGAACTTTTTCTTCGACGTCTTTAATTTCTTCTGGCGAATCAAAGCACTGCCTAATCCTTACCATTCTAGGTAGTTCTACATTATTGAGTAACTCATCAACAAATGACATCATGTTCTCCTTATTTGAGAAATAATTTATTCTTATAACAAGCTAGGATATGCAGATTTCTTTATCCCTTATAATTTCAATTTCTACAGCATCAACGTTTAGAGGCTGCCGTGATGCTAGAGGTAGTCTCTATCCGAGGTAAGTACAGTGATTACATGATGGCGCCTGGTTGCCAAGGTACAAACTCTAATGAACCATAGCCAAATTTTTCACTTTTAGTTTTTTCACCAGAGGCGACAGCAAGAATCATTTCAAAGATTCGTTTGCCTGCACTTTCTAATGTTTCTACACCATCAGCAACATCACCGCAGTTAATATCCATATCTTCTTCTTGTCGTCTCCATAAGAAGTTATTGGAAGCAATCTTTATGCAGGGTGTTGGTTTTGCACCATAGGCTGAACCACGGCCTGTCGTGAAACACATAATATTAGAACCGCCAGCAATTTGGCCTGTGCAAGCGAAGGCATCATATCCCGGCGTATCCATAAAGACTAAACCTTTAGCTTCTACAGGTTCTGCGTATTCGTAGACATCCACAAGATTAGTGCTACCTGCTTTACAAATAGCGCCCAGTGATTTCTCAAGAATGGTTGTTAGCCCACCTTCTTTATTGCCTGCGGAGGGGTTGTTATTTAACTCAGCGTTGCAGCGCTTAGCATAGTCTTCCCACCAAAGAATGCGATTAACCAATTTCTGGCCAATTTCTGGTGAGACTGCACGGCGAGTCAGAATGTATTCCGCACCATAAATTTCTGGTGTTTCTGCCAGTATAGCTGTACCGCCTTGTTGCACAAGAAGATCAACTGCAACACCTAGGGCAGGGTTGGCTGAAATACCCGAGTAGCTGTCTGAACCACCACACTCTAATGCCAGTATCAATTCAGAGGCAGGTACGTCTTCACGGGTATATTTGTTAGCTTCTGCTAACATACTCTCGATAATTTCTACCCCTTTATCAAAGGTTTTTTGTGAGCCGCCTGTTTCTTGAATGGTCATGTGTTGTAACATCAGTCCTTCATTAAGTCCTTCTACTTGAATAAGGTCTTTGATTTGATTGGACTCACAGCCTAAACCAATAATGAGAATGCCAGAAAAATTAGGATGGTTTGCATAGCCACTCATGGTGCGGCGCATAATATTCATTAAATCGCCTTTCATGTCCATAGCACAACCAAAGCTTTGTGGTAATGCAACAATACCATCAATATTTTCAAAGTCTTCTAAACCACGTTTTTTAAAGTGATCTTCAATAGCGCGTGCCACTGTAGCACTACAGTTGACAGAGGTTAATATGCCAATGTAGTTACGAGTTCCCACTTTGCCGTTAGCACGTCTGTAACCTTTGAATGTTCTTTTCTCTGTAGGTTTTGGTGTATCATGCTTGTCTACACAAAAATCATAAACCTGCCCATATTCACCCATTTTTAGGTTTTGTAAGTGGACATGCTCGCCTGCTTTGATTGGGCAGCTAGAATAACCGATAATTTGGTTGTATCGTTTTAGCGGTTGGTCGGCTGCAATATCATGCAAGGCTATTTTGTGACCTTCTTTTATATCAGATAGTACGGTGACATTTTTTTCTTCAATTACATAGCCCGCTGGAATGGGAACACGTGCAATAGCAACATCATCATTGGGATGAAGTATGATTGTTTTAGATACGTTGCTCATAAAATGACTCCTTATGTTGTCTCATCAACAGCGGCTTAGATAATTTTAGATTCTGTTAATAGTTTTTCTACGGCTTTCTTTTTCTCTGGCGTTAATTTTTGAACTGGAGCGAGAACTTCAGTAGAAACATCGACACCGATGAGTTTGATGGCTTGTTTAATAACACCAAAGAATGGTGTTTCTATCGCATAAACAGGCATTAGTTTGGCTAGTTTACGTTGAATGCTAAAAGCTTTTTCGTAGTCTTTAGCGACAAAGGCGTTATAGATACCTTTGGTGATGTGAGGGGCAAAATTGAAGGTGGCAGGAATGCCTCCATGCCCACCTAAAATTAAGGTGTCTAGCATGTACTCATCAAAACCGCTAAAGATGACAAAGTCAGGACGAAAAGCATGTACTCTATTGATAACTTCGCGGGTATGACTAATATTATCGATGGTATCTTTTAAACCAACAATATTAGGAACATCTTTTGCTAAGCGAGTAATGGTATCAATACCAATATCTTGCCCTGTTAAAGCAGGGAAGTTATAGAGCAATATGGGTAAGTTAACATTTTCAGCAACGGTTTTATAGTGGTTATAGATTGCATCGCTATTTAATAAAGCGTAGTAAGGATTAACGACTAAGGCCGCATCAGCACCAATGCTGGCTGCATGTTGTCCGAACTCGATAGTTTCTTTTGTGCTAGGGCTAGAAATGCCCACCATGACGGGAACTCTTTTGTTTACGTGTTTGACACAAAATTCTGCCACCTCGCGGCGTAACTCAGGCGTCATATGACAAAATTCGCCACCACTGCCCAAAATTAGCATACCATCCGCATCACTTTTAATGATGTGTTCCAGTAGATTGGCCATCTTTTTTTGATCCAGATTGCCGTTCTTATCAACCATGGTGGGGACAGGTGGAAAAATGCCTTTAAGTTGTTTAATAATTTTCATCGTCTTCCTCTATTTCTGTATGCTGAACAAAAGTTTTGAATATGGTATGATTGTTAATAAGAATGAGGCTAATTGCAATGAGATAAATGTAAAATAATTATATTTAATGATCTTTATCAAGCGATATGGAGTATTTTTATAAAATGTTATTTGTTTCTATATAATGATTTTGTTGTTCTTTATAAAGAAAATACTATCTGCTTTGTTAACAATGGAGTGAAATACATGATTTACTATATTCCCCCTATCAATTTATTAGGCAAAGGCTGTTTATCTGAATTAGGTGCTCCTTTAAAAAAGATGCACTGTAAAAAAGCACTCGTAGTCAGTGACAAATTTCTTGCTGACAGTGGTGTGGTAGACAAAGTTGTTAACATTCTTAAAAAAGAAGGTATTGATGCTGTAACTTTTTTTGATGTAAAACCTAACCCTACTATTGCTAACGTTGAAAACGCACTCAAGGTTTGCCAAGAGGGCAAATGCGATTTTATTGTGTCAATTGGCGGTGGCTCTCCTCAAGATTGTGCAAAAGCCGTAGCGGTGCTCGCAACTAATGGTGGCAAAATCACCGATTATGAAGGGATCAATAAAAGCAGTAAGAAATGTTTACCTATTGTAGCGATTGCAACAACAGCAGGTACATCGGCCGAGGTAACGATTAACTACGTGATTACTGATGAAGCCCGTCACGTTAAAATGATTATGGTGGATACTAATTCATTAGCTCATATCACGGTTAGCGACCCTGAATTAATGATTTCTAAACCAGCAGGTTTGACAGCTGCAACGGGGATGGATGCACTGACTCACGCAATAGAAGCGGTGGTAGCTAAAGGTGCGATGGATGTGACGGACTCAACAGCCCTTTATGCTATTCGTCAAATTTTTGATTACTTACCCCGTGCAGTGAAAAAGGGTGATGATATAGAAGCACGTGAGCAAATGAGCTATGCCTGTTTCCTTAACGGTATTGCTTTTAGTAATGCAGGTTTGGGGAATGTTCATGCAATGGCGCATCAGCTAGGTGGTGTATATGATTTACCACATGGGGTGTGTAATGCCATGTTATTGCCTGTGGTAGAAGAAGAAAATGCTAAATCAGCACCTGAAAAGTTCCGTGCGATTGCTCATGTGATAGGTTTTGATACTCAGGGTAAATCAGATAAAGAGTGCGTTGATTATGTGATTAAACGAATCAAAGCATTGGCGGATGAGGTGGGTATACCAAAATCGTTAAAAGAGCTAGGTGTTAATGAGCCTGATTTTGATTTGCTGGCTGAAAATGCTATGAAAGATGCTTGCGCAGGAGCAAACCCTGTGTTCTTTGATAAGCAAAAATTAATCGAGTTATTTAAGAAAATAGCTTAATTGTTTATGCAATAAAATCTATAGCATTTTATTGCAGATGAAGTAACATAAACAGCACTATTTTGCTGATTGCAAGGGCTATCGTTTATTATGGCTTTTATCGTATTCAACCAAATGTTAGTGCTGTTTATTCTCATGCTGACAGGCTATCTTTGTTTTAGAAAACAATACATTACGCAAACGTCTATGCAGAGTTTGGCCGCATTAGTGGTGAATGTCTTTAATCCGCTACTGATTATTTCAGGTGTCTTAGAAAAACCTAAAGATTCAGCTAACCATGACCTGCTGATTATTTTTTTCATTGCTTGTGCGATGTATTTTTTCCTTATTATCCTCACTCCTTTATTGAATAGGGTTCTGCGTGTTCCCAATCCACAGCAGGGGTTGTATAGCCTCATTACGGTTTTTTCTAATGTAGGATTTATAGGCTTGCCACTAGTCGTATCCATTTATGGTAAACAAGCTATTCTTTATGTCGCTGTGTTTATCTTGATGTTTAATCTATTGTTTTATACCTACGGTGTTTTTATTATTGGTAAAGCCAAAGGATATCAACAGGTTTCTTTATTTGAAAACTTAAAACGGCTAATTAACCCTGGTGTATTGGCGTGTATTGTGGCAATTCTTTTATTTATTTTTAAGCCGCCACTCCCTAGTTTTATTAAGGGAAGCATCAGTGTCTTAGGTAGCACGGCGATTCCGCTTTCAATGATGTTGGTTGGTGTTGCTTTAGGACAAAAACAATTCAAAACGCTTTTTACTGATGTGCGGTTGTATGTTTTTGCTATAGTGAGACTTATGATTATCCCAATTATTTTTGTCTCTGTCCTGATTCAGTTCAATGTGTCTCCATTAATCTTGGGGGTATCTATAATGATGATCGCTGTTCCTGTGGGGAATATGCCGACGTTACTGGCGACTGAGTATGGTATCGATGCAACCGTTTGCTCAGATGGCTTAATTATTACAACGATACTTTCTATTTTGACAATTCCAATAGTTGCAGCTATTTTTATGTAATTTTACGGCATGTTTTAAATAAGCCCCTCAATGGGTAAGCAGGGCTCTACTGTTTTTTATTAACAAACTCTTTTCTATAAACATCTACCCATCTGGCTGTTGCTCCGCAAACAGCAATGGGCATGATGACGAGGTTTAAAAGAGGAAACATCGTAAATAAACTGATAATTGCCCCAAAAAAACAGCTATTTCCTGCATCGCGGCGTAGGCGTAGGCGCATATCTTTAAAGCTTATTTTGTGGTTATCAAACGCATAATCAGCGTATTGAATATTGATCATCCAGGCAGTGAAAATGAACCAGACAATGGGGATAATAGTTTGACCAATCAGTGGAATCCAGTAAAGGATGAATAAAGGAACTGCCCATGCTAAGTAATAAATAATCTTATAAAGTTCACGTTTCATAATACGCGGGATATCTTTGATAAGATCTATTGTTGTGGTATCTGGTGCAGGCTCTCCTGTAAGATGGGCTTCAACATGTTCTGCTAAAAGCCCATTAAATGGGGCGGCAATAATATTGGTAATGGCACTAAAAAAATAACAAAACATAATAGAGAGCATAAGCAGTAGTAAGCCTGAAATAACATAGCTTAACCACTGTAACCAATCGGGAACATATTGCATACCCATGTCAATGAATACTGATAATTTAGAAAAAAACCACGCGATCAGTAATGACATAATAACAATATTGGCAAGCATTGGAAGAATGACAAACTTTTTAACGCCTGCTTGAAAGATAAGATGATAACCTTGTATAAGGTAGTCAATAGCATTTTTATTGTGGTGCATATTGGTTTAACGCCTGCCAATGATCAGAAAATTGCAATTTTACACGATTTTAAATTTATTCCTATGTGTATAGCGGTTTTTAGCATAACGATAAATAGCGACCATCTTAATAGAGTAAAGAGATGCTTTGTAGTATATGCCTTATTGCTTTAGTTGTTGTATTATAGAGTCGAATATTCTGATACAGTCATTTATTATTTTAATAAAAATGAGTTCTATTAACGATTTTTTGAATTTTCATGGTTGAAAATAATGATTTTAATGAAAAGAAAGTATTTTCTATTTTGTCTCTTATTTTGTGTATTAGTAACAGATGACGCAGCCACCGCTGAAAATAAATTAACGCCCACTCTTCGCCAAAAGGTCATAGCAGAAGCTAGACAGGGCGATGCAAGCGCCCAATATAATATGGGGATAATGTATGCCAAGGGAGATGGTGTAAAGCAAGATCGAACAGAAGCTTTTAAATGGTATCAACGTTCAGCCATGCAGGGATATGCCCCTGCGCAGTATAATTTAGCCTTTATGTATGAGGAGGGGGCTGTTGTTCCACAAGATTATACCGAAGCGATTAAATGGTTTCGTTTAGCCGCAGAGCAAGGAAAATCAAATGCTCAAAATAGCTTAGGTACGATCTATAGTAGTGGGCGTGGTGTAAATAAAAATTATACCGAGGCGATTAAATGGTTTCGCTTAGCTGCCGAGCAGGGAGACCCCGTTGCACAGTATAATTTAGGTGTGATGTATGATAATGCTCGGGGGGTAGAGCAAGATTCGAAAGAGGCTTTTAATTGGTTTTTGTTGTCTGCTAAACAAGGATATTCAGATGCTCAATTTAATTTGGGGGTAATCTATGATAACGGTGAGGGTGTTGTACAGGATACTGTAGAAGCGATTAAGTGGTATGAGCTTGCGGCAAAACAAGGAAATGTTAAGGCTCAGTTTAATTTAGGTGTGATTTATATTACTGGAAAAAATATTGAGATTGACAATGCTAAGGCGATTAAATGGTTTACGTTAGCCGCAGAGCAAGGAAATTTAATTGCACAAACGAATTTAGGCGTTTTGTATGATGATCAGCAAAACTATGCAGAAGCATTTCGATGGTATCTACAAGCGGCTGAACAGGATCATGCCGAAGCACAAAATAATTTAGCAGTGATGTATGCTAATGGCAAAGGTGTTAAGCAAAACTATACGAAAGCGTTTAGATGGTACACGTTAGCGGCAAAGCAAGGTAATGCAAATGCACAAAAAAATTTAGGTCTGATGTATGAGCAAGGCTATGGCATTAAGAAAAATATAGAAGAGGCTAAGCACTGGTATAAAATGGCATGTGATAATGGTAATGAAAATGGTTGTGCACATTATCAAACGTTGATAGAGTAAATTAGATTGTCATTGTTCAAATGCAGCTATTTTTGATGGAAATAGCTGCATTTTTGCATTTTATTGCATACTGTTTATTTTATAAAGTCTTTGTCATCAAAGACTCGCAATGGTTGTATATCGCTTTCGCCCTTAATAACAAGGGATGCGTCACTGCGCAGGCAGGCACCACCATAGTGGCCTCCCACGGTAAAGGTGCAAACTTGTATGTAACGATCATTAATTTTAGGTAGACACCACAGTTGTTGGTAGATATTTTCTTGCTCAGCAAAGCGTCCACTGGTTTCGTCCAATACCTGTTCTTTATGGTTAACTAAACCAATATTACTACCACAACGCCCTGCAATAGGTTTGGCGGCATAGCCCGTTTTGATGAGTTCTTCGTTAAGTTCAAAATCCGCATTGAGCAGATAGCGGTGGTTAGGGAAGAGTGACCAGAGTACCGGTAAGATGGCTTTGTTGCTAGGGATGACCGTCCACAGTGGTTCGAACACAGTGACTTCTGGGCGTAGCAAAACATCCATTAAGCGAACTTCGTTTTCAGGGTGACCAGTTCGAACTGGGGGAGCAGCGTTTTGAGCTTCGCTTTCTTCACGTAGTTGCTCAAGCACCGTTTCCCATGCCCATGTTTTCCATACACAAGCTACTTGGCGGTTGTCGGCATCAACAAGGCGACCTCTTTTATCCCAGTGTAGCTCCTCTAACCCATGAAGAATTTTGGTTTCAAAACCTGCTTGAGTAAGGGCACGCTGCATAAAGAGTGCGTGGTAGTCTTCTTCGCTGTCTTGGTCTTGCATGATATGCACAAAAGGTTTTGCATCACTGTGTTTCCAAGCATCAGCTAAGGAATTGAGTAACCCTTCTCCAGGATTTTCACCTTGGGTGAGCCCTCCTTGTTCGGCCCACTTTTGCAAAATAAGCCCTGCTTCAGTGTGGCAAGAGGCCGAGTCAGCATTGTACTCATACACTTTAAGTCCTCGCTCATCCATACAGAAGTCGAGTCGCCCTGTAATCATTTGATAACGTCGTCTTTGCCATGAGAGGCGTAAACGAGGCCATAGAATCTCAGGGATATTAAAGTGTCTAAGTAGGTTGTCTTCCTGTAATACTTTATCTGTTGCATGCAGGTACATGAGGTGTAACTCATTAGAGGCTCTAATCAGTTCTTGTTCAGCACTCTCTGAAATAGTGAAATAACGATAGATACTGTCGCTATTAATAATATGGCCGTGCATGGAGGTGACATAGGCGTGTTCAAGAGGGTTGTGTTCATTGAGCCAAGGTTGGCTAAACTGCCCTTTGTCGGGTATATGTTCTTCATGAATAGCCATGTATTTAGGGGGGGGGACTGGTTG
The DNA here is from genome assembly GCA_964395065.1 of uncultured Ventosimonas sp. Taxonomy (GTDB): domain Bacteria; phylum Pseudomonadota; class Gammaproteobacteria; order Pseudomonadales; family Pseudomonadaceae; genus Entomomonas. Next base: position 10,228 of record CAYNAM010000034.1, on the reverse strand, counting down.
GGGAAGACTATGGGTAGTGTCATCGGTTTGAATCATCCAACCGAGAATTTCAGTATCATCGAAGGTGTCTTGTAGGTGGTACTCACCGTTTTTTAGTGTCAGCGGTAGTTCGCGTGACCATTGTTGTCCTTGTGGTAGGCGTTCGTCACTGGCATTTTGTTCAACAATACGGACTTTATCGGCTAATACTTCCGTGATAATCGCAACGTGTCCCGTTCTTTTAAATTCTCCACCTTTTTGCCAAATGAGCAATGAACCTGCAATGGGGGCTCGTTTACTGCCATTAGCAAAGGCTTGTAGTGGTAAAATCGCATCATTCACCACACGGCGTAAAAAGCGTAATGAGAAAATTTCATAAGCCATGCCTACGTCAGTAAAGACAACGCCGTAGTTTAAGTAGAGGAAACGACGAGCAAACTCGACACATTGCCATTTATACCCCATGTATTCATGACCGAGATAACTGCGGTAGGCAGCGTCATCGGGGTATTCAATGGGGTCGGCCGTTTTATAGTCTGATGAGTAGATCGCGACCCCACCGGGGGCGAATCCAAGTAGTTTTCCAAAGGGTTCATTTTTATTCGTTGTATCAGCAGACATTGTTTCTGACCTTACTTAATGGTTGTAGATAACTCATTTACGCGGCGGCTAAAGAGGTAGTATTGTTATACGCTCTATCATAAACGAAGTCATGGCGTAGGGTATGAACATATCAACATAAAAAGGATAGATAAATGATATGTCATACATTTTTTGAGTGGTTTATGCGTATATTATAAAACGATATTTATTATGATGCGATGGTTTTAGCAACGCAATAGATACACCATGGTAGGGTTAGTCTTTGATACGTCGTAATTTAAGGCGTAATTTACGGTTAGAAATACTTTGTGCATAAGCATTACCACCAATAGCTGCAATAATTCCTACTCCGATGATAATAAAGAAAACTGCTTTAGGTAAATAGGTTAGATAGCCTGTCAGCGTGGCAATTAATAGCCCTGCTGCAATTAACACTAAAATAATCCGCGGAATGATCGTGATATAAAGGCAAGGGTTGCCAAAATGAGCAAAACGTTCTTTCTCGTTATTATCCAGTAAGGCGATAGGCTTTTTACAAAAGGGACAGAGAATACTTTGTTCAGCGCGTAATGCTTGTTGTTGCTTAGGGTTAAGGTTAAAAGGGCGTTGGCAGCAGCTAGGGAAACCCTGCGCACCCAGTACGAATTTAATCATAAAGCGTGTATCTTCTATAAAAAGAGAAATCATTCATTGAGAGAATCTATTATAATAGCATGACCGAGTAGAGAAATAACTGGTTTGCTGAAAATTTAATAAGTGAGTTGGGCATGGCCGATAGAGTAAGACGTTTTTGGGAAACAAAAACTTTGCAAGAGATGTCTTCTGATGAGTGGGAAGCATTGTGTGATGGGTGTGGCCTCTGTTGCTTACAAAAATTAGAAGATGACGAGGGCGAGGGTATTTTTTATACTCGTATTGCCTGTAAATTGTTGGATTTGAAAACTTGTCGGTGTAAACAGTACGCAGAGCGTAGAAAGACGGTTCCCGATTGTATTCAGCTAACCGCTGATGATGTGGATAATTTTGATTGGTTACCGCCCACCTGTGCTTATCGTTGTTTAGCGTCAGGTGAGCCGTTGCCTGTTTGGCATCCGTTAATAACAGGTGACCCTGACACAACGATTAAGTCGGGTATTACTATGTCAGGCAAAATGCTCAGCGAAACAGAAGTGAAAGAAGAGGACTGGGAAGATTATTTGATTTTTAGAGTGGGTTAGTGGTGTTGTTTATAGTTTTTCAATAACCTTATTGTGTAGGGAAAACATGAATCAGTTCCAAAAAATAGGCATTATTGGCCGCCTAAATAGCCAGCATGTGGTGGATAGCATACACCGTTTGAAACAATTGCTTTCACAAAGAAAGCTATCAGTCGTTTTAGAAGAGACGATTGCACAAACAATGGCGGATCACGGTTTATCAACGGTGAGTTATCGCGAGTTAGGTGAGACCTGTGATTTAGCCATTGTGGTGGGCGGCGATGGTAGTATGCTTGGTGCTGCAAGAGAACTTGCACCTTATAATATTCCCTTGGTCGGCATTAATAGAGGTCGTTTGGGGTTTTTAACGGATATTAATCCGAATAAGCTGGAAAGCCAAATTACAGAAGTATTAGAGGGGCGCTATTTATTAGAGGAGCGTTTTTTATTAAATGCACAAGTAAATCATCAAGACGGCGGTGTTGAGAATGGTGATGCCCTTAATGATGTGGTATTGCATGCGGGGCAGTCAGCGAGGATGATTGAGTTTGAAATCTATCTGGATGGGCAATTTATCAGTAGCCAACAAGCTGATGGTTTAATTATTTCAACCCCTACAGGTTCTACTGCTTATGCGCTTTCTGCGGGGGGGCCGATTGTTCACCCTAAATTAAATGCAATGCTTGTAGTACCGATGAACCCGCATACCTTATCCAGCCGTCCTATCGTGGTAGATGGTGATAGCGAGTTGAAAATTATTATTTCACCGCATTTAACCATTAATCCACAGGTGTCGTGTGATGCTCAGAATCACTTGTACTGTACTCCGGGGGATGAAATTATAGTGCGTAAGTACAAGCATCAAATTAAGTTATTGCATATGTCAGATTATAATTTTTATAAGATTTGTCGTACTAAATTAGGTTGGGGAAGTCGTTTAATTGAGGATCGTGTTTAATGTGGCTTGATCCAAACCGAGGTTACGATATCATCGGTGATGTTCATGGGTGTGCAGATACCTTGGCGCTTTTATTGGAGCAAATGGGCTATCAATTAAAAGAGGGCGTCTGGCAACATCCTTCGCGTATGGCCTTGTTTTTGGGTGATATTGTTGATCGTGGGCCACGGATTCGCCAAGCGCTGCATTTGGTTAAAAATATGGTGGATAAAGGCCAAGCGATCTGTCTCATGGGAAATCATGAGTATTATGCGTTGGCAGCGGTGACGCCACACCCTGATGATCCAACAAGTTTTGTACGCCCGATGACTCCTAGAAATAAGCGAGTAGCGCTTGAAACAATGGAGCAGTTTGAGCATTATCCTGATGAGTGGTGTGTGTTTACACAGTGGTTTTATAGTTTACCCTTGTTTATTGAGAACGACCGTTTTCGATTGGTTCATGCGTGTTGGGATCAGATGCTAATTAACCAGTTTAAACAAGATTATCCCCACCAAAAAATAACCCCTGAGTTTATCCAAAAAACATTGGATTGGGGAAGCTATGAAAGTGATATTGTTGAGCGCTTGTTGTTAGGGCTAAAGTTGCCTTTACCTGAGGGGCAGACGGTCGTTAGTTATGATGGCTTTGTTCGGCGAATGTTTCGTGCCAAGTTTTGGGCGATAAACCCTAAGACCTGTCATGATGTGGTATTTCAGCCCGATGCATTACCTGCCTCTGTTGCGAATACTCACTTAACACCTGAACAAGCTGCATTGTGTAGCATGTATTCAATTCACGATCCTCTTTTGTTTATTGGGCATTATTGGTGTACTGGGATGCCAGAACCGATACAAAATAATATTGCTTGTTTAGATTATAGCGCTGTAAAGTATGGTAAATTAGTGGCTTATCGCCTAGATAACGAAACACACATTGATCCTAATAAATTTGTATGGGTTGAGGTTAAAAAACCTCAGTAATACAGCATGATGAAAAAAATCATAACAACGTTGTTGTTGGCTGCAAGTCTAACCTGTAATTTAGCCTTATCATCGGTGGCTGTCGCCATGAGTGAGAAAGGGGAAATAGCAGTTAATAGCGACTTGTTTAAGCGAGTATTACTTAAAAAAATAAATAATGGCTTACTGGTTCAAGATTTTTATTTAGATGGTTCTAAATTCAGTGATCCCTACATTTTACTAGATGAAGTTCAACTCAATTTGGCGAAGTTTGAGTTAGATGATTACTTAAACTATCACATTCATGGCAATTTGACACTTTGGCGAAGCGATGGGCAAAAATTCTTGGAGGCATCCTTTGTACAAGGTGAGCCTAGTGGTACATGGATATATTGGAATTTTACAGGCAATAAAAGTGTACAGGGCGATTACCACCACGGTCAAAAAGTGGGTGAGTGGCGGAGTTGGTATAATAACCAACAATTAAAGCAACAAGGCAATTATTTAGCTGGAAAAAAACAAGGCCATTGGCAAATGTGGCACACTAATGGGCAACAGCAATACGATGAGTTTTATAAAAATGACCTGTTAGATGGCGCTTGGAAAAGCTGGCACTTAAATGGCAATTTAGAAACCCAAGGACAGTATAAAAATGGTAAGCGAATAGGGCATTGGCAAACCACCTATGAAACAGGCGACCGCCTTAGTGCCAATTATAGTAATGGTTTAATGGATAGTGTATGGCAACGTTTTTATAGCAATGGACAAAAAGCGTTTGAGGGGCGTTATCAACAAGGGTTACGCGAGGGACAATGGCGGTACTGGTATGATAATGGTCAGCTATCTGCACAACAACGTTATCAAAAAAATACCCCAATCGATGATCTACAGCGCTTTCATGCTAATGGACAAATCGCTCAGCAAGGCCGTTATTTGGATGGAAAAAAACAAGGTATTTGGCAAGCATGGTATGATAATGGTCAACCTCGTGAGCGTGGACAATACAATCAAGGACTGCCTGAGGGGCAATGGTTTATTTGGTACCGTGATGGGCAATTGTTTTTAGAAGAAAACTACCAGCAAGGTAAAAAACAAGGGCGGTATGCCCAGTATTATCCCAATGGAAAACGCTTGTTGTTAGGCGAGTATGAGCAGGATACCCCTAAAGGCATTTGGCAATACTGGCGCGAAGATGGTAAGCCTTATAAAAAAAGATAATCAAGCGATCATTTATCAAACAGCCAATGCTTGATATGCAGTGGCTGTTCTTGTGATGTCTATAGACATGTTTCGATAATAATACCAATAATGATGGTAACAAAAGAGCAAAGTGTACTGAGTAATACAGTAGAGGCCGAGTCTTCCACGTAAGCTTTACTAGTAATACAAATGGCAGGCACAGCCGTTGCTGTTGGTAAAAAACCAATTACAAAGGCTGCTTTTAATAAATCATGCTCTAAGCCTAATAAAAGCCCTGTTCCTAGAATTAAAGCACCTTGTAAAATATTTTTAATAAATACGTTAAAAATAATTTCCGTATTGGCTTTGAGTTTGATCTTAGCAATCATTAATCCTAAGAAAAATAATGCCACACCACCTGCGCATTTACCTACCTCTTCGACAGAATCGTAGACTATTTTAGGTAACTTAATGCCTGATATAGCGAGAATAGCTCCTAATACTGGTAAGATCACGAGAGGTTTCTTTACTGCACTTTTTAATGTGCTAATAATACTCACATTACCCGTATCACGGCTGAGCAATAGCATGACAAAAGGAATAATAATTACGGTGTAAATAATATTACCAATCACCATCGCAATTAAACCAGACGAACCTACGGTGGCTAGTAAAACAGGTGGCCCACAGTACGCCATATCAGGAAATGATACGGCCAGTGCTTGCCCTGCGCTGTCTTTGGTGTTGTGCTTAAAGAGTAAGTGTGAACAAAGTAGCCCAATAATAAAGGTGATGATTAGACCCGCGGCAATGGATAAGAAATATTTGCCATTGAGTAACACATCGGGTGATACAGTAGCGGCGGCTAGAAATAGCGCCAAGGGTAGGGCGATATTAACCACAAAATTGGCAAAGGCTTGTGTTGCTTCCTCAGAAAAATAATTCTTTTTTCCACAATAAAAGCCAATGGCCAACACAAAAATAATTGGCCCCATGGCGGAGCCGATAACATTGAGCATAAAATAACCTCAGTTTATTTTTACTTATTTGAAGGGAGTTCTGTGATAAATCCCTGTTGTTTGTTTTATTTAAAGGAGTTTTTAATAATAAAGCCATAAAACTTATGGCTAAAATGGTTTTTAGTACCCTCACCTTAGAGAGTATGACTTCATAATAGTTCACTGCTTATTAATCAACTATTTTGAGCAAAGAAAGGGCTAAAAATAACAATCAATGTTACAATACAAGACAATTCACTCTGAATTCTTTACAGGACGCTCAGCATGTTAAAAATATTATTTTCTTTTACATGAACGCTAACCGCGCATTTAATTGCTGATGACAAGCGATTGTTTAAATGCCTTTTATGGTTGCTTAATGCGTCATTCTTTATTTTGGCTGGCTTATTTTTTAATAAGAAGGTAAGCACCGCTATTTCCTAAAATTCATTGATATTTTCTCGTTAGAAATTAAACGCTTTGTGGCAAGTTTTTCGTCAACTGAGCAAAAATAATGATTAAAAGACAAGGAATATCCAATGAAAAAGTATCAATTAAACACGGACTTTTGTGATGGTATCAAATTATCAACAGGGGAGATGCTTTATAGAATAAAAGCGCTCTGTGACTTTGGTGATGTAGCAAAAGGGGACTACGGCGGTTACGTAGAAAAAGAAGATAACCTATCCCATGAGGGCAATGCATGGGTTTATGGCGATGCTAGGGTCTATGGCGACGCAAAAGTATACGGAGATGCCCAAGTCCAATACAAAGCCCGCGTGTACGGTAAGGCCAAGATTTATGGTGAAGCATGCCTCTATGATAATGTGCGTGTGTTTGGTGAGGCAGAAGTTTTTGGCAAGGCGGAGTTGTACGATAGAAGTAAGGTGTATGGCAAAGCCAAAGTCTATGATGAAGCCTATTTACTCCATTTTGCTAAGGTTTATGATGAGGCGCAAGTCTTTGGTGAGGCTGGTTTGCATCAGTGTGCAAAAGTGTATGGGCAAGCCAAAGTTTATGAGAAAGCTTCTCTCTTTAAACGCGCTAAAGTTTATGATAATGCTCAAATTTATGGTGAAACAGAGGTTAATCATGAGGCTAAAGTCTTTCAACATGCCCAAGTTTATGGCAACGCATGTGTTTGTTGTAAAGCTAAAGTGTTAGGCCATGCTCACGTCTATGAGTCTGCCCAAGTGTATGACAAAGCCAAGGTGTATGATGAAGCTAAAATCTATGGTAAAGCAGAGATTCATGAGCAAGGACGTGTTTATGGGCGTGCCCAAGTGTATGAAGAGGGCTGGGTTTTCTTTAAAGGGCGTGTTCATGACGATGCTCAAGTTTATGGGCAGGCTTGGGTTAATTCCAGTGCTGAGGTCTATGGTAAGGCTAAAGTTCATGGTAATGCGGATATTGATGGTTATGCTGAAGTCTATGGTGAAGCCGAGATATTAGGTAATGTCATGACGCATAATGGAGACCCTCATATTTCAGGCGATGCCTATGTATCGAAGGCAACCGATTTATTTTGGTTTTCTAATAGCCATTGTTTATATGGTGATGTGTTGACCGTGTTTTTGTCTAAAACGGGTGTGGCAAAAGTGAATATAGGCATTTGGCATAAAAATAGCCAAGGAAAAGAAGAGTATTTTCAACGTGTTGAAGAAAGTGTTGATGCCTTTTTAGCCAGAGTCAATGCTGAAAATGATGAAAAAACCTACCGAGAATTTACCTTATTAATGGAGGTTGCCTTATCTAAAATGGGGTTGAAAACGTTAACGCCGGTTAAATAATGGATTATAAAGGTAGCAGATTGCCAACGTGATTGTAGGCGCTGCTACTTTTTATCGGTATTTTTAAAATGAATGCGTCAGTCATTCAGTATATAATAAACCTCATTTAGCCATTGCTTTAATTTTGTTTATACAGGTATTTTTGAATGTTGGTGTTAGGTATTGAAAGCTCTTGTGATGAAACAGGTGTCGCCCTTTATGACAGTGAAGAGGGGCTGCTGGCGGATGCACTTTTTAGCCAGATTGATCTGCACCGTATTTATGGCGGTGTTGTGCCTGAGTTAGCCTCGCGCGACCACATTAAACGCCTTATTCCCTTATTAAACCAAGTGTTGACAGAAGCAGGCTGTACTAAGCAAGCTATTGATGGCGTTGCTTATACAGCGGGCCCCGGCTTAGTGGGCGCTTTATTGGTAGGGGCTTCTTTTGCTAAAGCCTTTGCGTTTGCTTTGGGTATTCCCGCCGTAGGTGTTCACCACATGGAGGGGCATTTGTTAGCCCCCATGTTAGAAGAAAACCCACCAAAATTCCCTTTTGTGGCGTTGTTGGTGTCTGGTGGACATACACAGCTAGTGCGGGTGGATGGTATCGGCCGTTATGAGTTATTGGGTGAGTCGGTGGACGATGCCGCGGGTGAAGCCTTTGATAAAACCGCCAAGCTTCTAGGGCTTAACTACCCCGGTGGGCCAGAAATTGCTAAACTTGCTATGCAAGGAGTTGCCAAGCGCTTTACGTTTCCTCGCCCGATGACGGATCGTCCTGGGTTAATGTTTAGTTTTAGTGGTTTAAAAACCGCTGCCTTAAATGCATGGCAACAATGCAAGGCGGAGGGTGATGAAACAGAGCAAACCAAAGCCGATATTGCGTTAGCCTTTCAACAAGCGGTGGTAGATACACTCACCATTAAATGCCGTCGTGCTTTAGAGCAAACGGGGCTAAATCAATTAGTGATTGCAGGCGGGGTGAGTGCGAATAAAGCCTTACGCCAGTCATTAGAAGCCATGGTAGCGCCCTTAAAAGGCCATGTGTTTTATGCCAGACCCCAATTTTGTACCGATAATGGGGCAATGATTGCCTATGCCGGTTGCCAGCGTTTGTTAGCGGGTTAGCATGGTGACTTAGCTGTGGAAGTCAAAGCCCGCTGGCCAATGGAACAACTGCCTGCTATTGATTGATAAGCAAGTTTATAGAGGGATAACCTTTCTAGTGTTTTTATTTGTTTATAGTTATAACCTACATTAATAAAAGGAGCGATAAATGCCGTTTGATTCTTTAGATAATAAAACCCTTCATTACAACCATGATGAAAATTTAATGGAGTGTGATCCATGGGTGATGGCTCTTGTTTCTATTTTATCGGCCTATAATGGTGATTATATTAACTCTATAGAAACACGTTATAGCCTGCCTTCTATTGAGGATGGCTTAAAAGTTATGTGGGGTATCACTGATCGAGAAACCTTTGATGTGCGAGCAGCTGGCCTGATTGCAGCTAATTGTAGCACCGACTATCAGAGATCATTAACATATATCAAATCATTTGTCAGTTGTATGAACACAGCCAATGGTTTTATGCAGTTTGTGTTTAAGATATTACCTAATATAAGTCTTATTTATTATCAAGCTAAAAATAAAGCTGACTTAAACCAGATAGCAAGGGAGTTGGGAAGCAAAAATACCACAGAGCTTTGTGCGATGCTTACGAATGCGTTAGCATGGTCTAAGAGATTGCAAGATAGTGGTATAGGTACTTTGGAAAGTAGTCGTAGTTTATTAGCATGGGATGCTGTGCGTTTAGCGAATATTAGTCGCTGGTCATTGCATATGAACTACATTGACTATCCAACCTTTGAGCAAAATTGTAATGCATTAAAGCAACGATTACAGGCCGATTATGATTCTTGGCAACAAGTTGCATTGGATTATATTGTTGCTGGATTAATATGGGATGGTTCAGAAGAAAGAGCCACAGATTTGATGAGAGGCGCGAAGTTATTGCTTGATGATGCAAACGCTCCTATAAATAAAACACCCTTTAAATAAAGGGTGTAAATATTAATAAGCCAGGGAGTGGTCATGCAACTCTATGTTTTGTTTTTTGGGCTTACTTTTTTTAGTTCTTTTTTGCCATTGATGGATGATACAAGTACTGAATTATTGCCTGAAGTTAAAGAGCTGCTTGATGTTAAACCTATTAATGACCCCGACATGGCGCAAAATGCTTATGTGTATTTGATGGCTATTGACGCCGTAGACGATGATTATTTTACGGTGGGTAAAAGAATTGTTGAATACGAGAATAAAAACGTACGTCTGGCCATTAAAACCAATGATTCAGCCCCCATTGATAAAGACAGAGATGAGTCGATTTATCAATATCAGAGGTTAAAGCTTGATGACGAGAATTATCGGTATCCTTGCATGGATTTGTACAATACACAATGTGTAGCTTCAGTATTGAAAGATTTAGCACGGTTACATGCGTTATATGAGAAAAATAATACAGTTCTCGCGCGTTATAAGTCGATTATTGAAAAACCGTTTTATTACAGTTATCCTCCTGATACCCCATACTCTCCTATCC
>CAYNAM010000033.1:0-22871 GCA_964395065.1 uncultured Ventosimonas sp. | reverse complement strand
AGCAGCAGCACCAGCATCTGTTGCCGCTTTACATGCAGCAACGTCACCACGTACCATTGCAGTTACTAAACCACCACCAATTTGTTTATAACCCACTAATTTTACTCTAGCGGCTTTTACCATCGCATCAGAGGCTTCGATTAGTGCTACTAAACCTTTAGTTTCAATTATGCCTAAAGCTTCCATTATAAATTCCTCTCAGTTATTCACCCGTTAGGGATTAAAAACAAGTGGCAAGCCACCTAATTAATCTTTTCATTGATACTGTATACCGATGAAAAGCTTTCTAGTGTTTCTATCAATTGCTTGATAGAAACGGATTCTTTATTTATTACTACGCATTTTTATTGCAAGCATGGCTACTTGAACCATATCTTGCCAACTACAACCTCTTGAAAGGTCATGCATGGCACCATTTATGCCTTGAATAAGAGGGCCAATAGCTTCGTAGCCCCCTAGTCGTTGTGCAATTTTATAACCAATGTTTCCTGCTTCTAATGAAGGGAATACAAAAACATTGGCTTTGCCTGCTACCGTGCTGTTAGGTGCCTTTTGTTTGGCAACACTTTCAACAAAAGCAGCATCAAACTGTAGGTCACCATCTACTGCTAATTCTGGCATGCGTTCTTGTACAAGAGCTGTTGCTTGTTGTACGGCTGTCACAGCATTATGTTTGGCACTACCTTTTGTTGAAAATGACAACATGGCAACACGAGCTGTTTGATCAGTAATTGCTTCAAAACTTTGTGCCGTACTAATAGCGATATCTGCTAGCTGCGATTCCGTTGGTTGTGGAACAACGCCACAATCGGCAAAGCCAAAAACTTGCTTACCATCAGGAGAAACCATAATCATGATGGAGGAGAGTGTTTTATTATTAGGTGCTAATCCTAATACTCTTAACCCTGCACGTAATACATTGGCAGTTGAAGAAAGATTACCTGCAATGCAGTAATCACTCTTACCTGTTGCTAGCATTGCTGCTCCGAACCACAGTGGATCTTTAATGCTTTGCTTTAGCTCTTCAATAGGTTTATCTGGCATTCGCTTAGCTAAATAGGCCGTGAACTCGGGTAACCATTCAGAAATGGTAGGATCAATAATATTCAATTGATCAAAAGGTAAGTTATGTTGCTCACAGAGTTTACGTAGTTCTTCTGGGCTAGCTAATAACCAAGGGTAGCCCAGCTGTTTCTGCTGAATATGAATGGCTGCTTGTATGGCTCTGATATCTAGAGCATCAGGAAATACAATCCAACGTGGGTTGGCTTTTGCCTGTTGTTGACAGCGTTCTAGAAGATCCATTATTGCACTCCTAGTTTGGAGGTGAGAGTTTCTTTAGTCGGCCAAACCGAATTAATTTCATATTGGACACATAAAAGCATCAGTACATATATTGCACCAGATAATCGATTTAATCCTTGCATTAGATCAGGTCTTGATACGACTAAGTCACGGTTTATAAAAATAGAGGCAGCAGATATTTCAGCTTCTCTTACTTCGGTACGTAATAAATTGAGCAAACAGGCATCACGGCCATGTTCTGCACTAGGAACAATATGATCATGCCCTAAGTATTTCAATGGGTTATGTGAGAATTTATGAATTGCTTCTTCATTTAACCCACCGATCATAAAATTACTAAGCGGTTCATTGAGTGCGTCAGCACGCATAATGTTGCCAAGTACTGAGCGAATATCAGTTAACCATTGCTGAGGATTTTTACTGACTTCAATTTGTAACCAAACGGCCATGGCGATGCAGCTGTCTAGTTTAGCGCGAAAAGCAAGTCGCGGATCTGATTTTGAAACGAGCGTGTGTGCATTTAAATGCGTCATTGTGTCGGGCTTTTTATGAACAGCCTGATGGCAAAGTTGGCATTCCGCTGCATCATATCCTTGTTGACTTGTTAGGCCATGGACCTGTTTAAGTACTGGTTGCTCACTTGTATCGTTTATTTTAGTGGATGTATTTTCATCATCAGACTCAATAAATAACCTGCCTTGTTCATCATAATATTTAATCACAAGGTGATGGTCGGTGATTAATCCACGAGCAGCAGGTGTTAATTTGCAAGTAGCAGGCAAATGGATTTCTGTTCCATCGCTTAAGCTATAATTTGCTCTTAACCAGTCTTCTGTAATAAAGTTGCTCATGATATCTTCCTGTAGTTGATCATTATTGCTCTTGCCAGTTTGCTGGCCAAGCAATATAAGCAAAGCGAACTTTGGTTGGTGTACCAAATTCGATAGAGGATCCTTTAGGAATAAACATAATATCACCAGCTTTTCCGATGGTGGTTTCACCTTGGCAACGGATATGTAGTTCGCCTTCTAGAATGACATCTACTTCATCGTAGTTTAGTGTCCAAGGGAAAAAAGCATTCTCCCAAGCCATGTAACCAGCAGCCATGCTGCTGTTATCATCGCTTGTAATGACATCAGCAATACCTACGCGTTTTTCTTTACCTGCGCCCTCAAAAATATCAAGTTTGGTTGTATTGCCTTTAACCACTTTGATACCTGAGCCTGAAGGGCGATTATTTGTTACGGTATTTGTAGCTTGATTATGTTTATTTTCTTTAATGGCTCGGCAAACAAGTTGATCAATCAATGCATCACTGATGGTTGCACCTTGGGGAAGTTTAGCAATGATTGCTTCTTTTATAGCAGTGAGTGCTTTTTTATCTAAACTTGTTACATCAGAGGTTTTTTCTTTAACAGGAGTAGGGTAGGTAGTAGATGGTTTTGATACAACATTGTTAGGACAGCTTTTATCAATGATTTCAACACCTAGTTGTTCTGCAACTTCTTTCGCTTCAGGCGTAATAATGCAATGTGCAGGGCTCATTTCAATCTGTGTTTGGCCTTTCGCTTTAATCTCACGAATTGTGTCGGCGGTGATTAATTGCTTACTCATTGTGCTTTCCTCTTAAACTTTTAGATTGTCCATCCTGATTTAGGTAGTCAGCAAGTGCTTGAACACTGCTTGGATCATAGGTACAAATTTCAAAAAAAGGTTCTTTTAGGCCGTGTGCCATTAGCATTTCTTTTATAGCGATAAGGTCTATATCCGGTAAATCTATTTTAGTGATGGCAGTAATGACTTTTTTATTACTATAGACATCTAATAAACCATTAGGTAGGCGGCAAGTATTATCGTTAGCAGCATGGACGTAGATAATAGTTTCTGCTTCTGTGGTTGTGCTGATCAATGCGGAGTAAAGACGTGGGTGATTAAAAAATTCGCCAGGGGTGTCAACACCACCTTGATCATCAAATGCGACAGCTTGTGTTTTAATTGCTATGCCATAATCATTATTAAGTGCATTAAAAAGAGAGGTCTTGCCTGCACCAACAGAACCGACTAAAACATAGCGACGAGTTAACATGTGTTAGCTCCTTGTTACACTACAAACCGCATAACCTAAGACATTAGATAGGTTACGAATGGTTTGATTAAGTGCTTCTTCTACAGAACCTACTGTTCCGTAGATCACAAGTGCGCCACTAAAGCGATCAAGAAAGCCAATTTCAACACTGGCTGCTTTGGTTGCAAAGTCGCCAGCAATCATGGCTGTTTCACTAGGTGTTAGTGTCATAATACCTATGGCTTCAGCATTAGGAACACCAATTTTTTGAGCTAGATCTTTTCCAGGATGAGCAATGAGGTGTGCTAATGTAACCTGTTTACCAGGAACAAATTCTTGGATAATTCTAGTCTGAGTTTTCTCTATATCCATTACTACCTCCTAATATAATTAAAGCTTATCAAGTAAACTTATATTTGAATATCAAATATTGGCAATTTGTGCTGTATATTGCTTTAGGTCATAATCTAATTAATTTGGCAATATAATGTCTTATAAGCTCATATTAGTTATATGGAATTTGAATAAGTATATATCATTTACATAGGTTGGGCTGTTCCAACATTGGTCTAATAATGCGGAAACAATGGTAGGCTATAGCGGACTTTCCAAGATCAAGTAATTAAGGTGTATTATTGGTAGGGCAGGCTGTCAATAAGTTATTTTGAAACCAGTTCAATGGTTGCTGTATAAGCATTAAAAGCTGTTTCAATTTGTTTTTTCGTTTCGAAAAGCTGTTGCAGTATTCTTTGATTGGTTTGTGGTGTGTCTCGAAAAAAAGGTAAAGAAACGCTGAGTGCCGCAACAGGATTGTTATGTTGGCAAAGTGCTACAGCATAACATTTGGTTTCTTCATTGACTTCTCTGTCATCTATTGCATAGCCGTGCTCTTTGACGAATCTAACGGCATTGAGTAGTTTGTTGATATTGATGTTTTTTTGATTGTTGGAGAATATTTTTAATATTTCGGTTTCAGGTAGACCTGCAATAAGCGTTTTTCCTAGTGCAGTTTTTTCAGCAGGAAGGCGTTTTCCTATGTATGAGATGAGTTGAACGGTTCTTTTTGATTGAACTTTATCGATATAAAGAACGTGATCACCATCTAAGACGCCTAGCTGACAGACTTCATCACAGTTATCTACGATATGTTGCATTTCTTGATGAATTAAATTAAGCCACTGACTTGAATTTGTAAAAGCACTTGCCAAAACACAGGCTCTAAAACCTAATGTATAGCGCAAAGAATCATCAGATTTGGCGTAGTTATAGTCAACTAATGTTTTTATAATAGGAAAGATAGTGCTTTTTGAATAGCCAGTAATACTCGAGAGTTCGGTTAATGTAATGCCTTCTTTTTTATCAGCTAGGCATTCTAGAATTTCTAAAACACGAATAGTTGGTCGATGCAGTTCTTCTCTCATAGAGTATCCCTTGATACAGTGCTTTATCAGCAACAATGGGGTTAATTAGCCTCGCTAGTATTGTATCAATGCCATCTAACTATATACAACATGAATAGTGTATCGCTATCTTTTTAACATAGATATTTCTATGCCTTGCTTTATGTCATTTTTATATCAAGTGATGTTTTAAATACGCTTGACAGAGAATAATCATTACAGTAAGTTATTTGTTAATGTGAATCGTGTTCGTATATGCGAATATTTTATTCATATCATAATCAGTTTCATAGTATCTGGCCAAGCTATGCTCTGATTAAGTATTTAGTTTTTGATGTTGCAATAAAGTGAATGGTGAGGCTTTTTAAAAGTTAGTAAACCTACTGTAATGTTCGCGTTGTAACGATATGGCATTGGGCAATAAGAGCTAATTTTTAAAGGGTATCGAATATAGATAACTAGGATTCTGGAAGATCCCATCGTGAGGTATAAGATGACTAAAATCACGACGTATGATAACCCTGTATTAAATATTGCTATTAGTAAAACATGGAAGAGGCTTGTACCTCTCATGTTTATTCTGTATTTCATCGCATTTATTGACCGAGTGAATGTTGGCTTTGCAAAGCATGCGATGCAAGTAGATATAGGCCTGTCAGATTCCGCTTATGCATTAGGGGCGGGAATTTTCTTTGCAGCGTATGCTCTTTTTGGTATTCCCGCAAATCTTTTAATGACAAAATTAGGCGCCAAAGTATGGATTAGCTTAACAACTGTTGTTTGGGGTGTGCTGTCAGCTTGTACCGGATTTGTAACGAGTGAGACAGAGTTTGTTGTACTACGTTTTATCCTCGGTATTGCTGAAGCAGGTTTTTATCCTGGAATACTCTTGCTAGCGGCGATTTATTTTCCTAATAAGGTAAGAGCTTCTGTTATTGCCATTTTCGTATTGGGTGTCCCCTGTGCGTTGACCTTGGGAACGCCTATTTCAGGTGCTTTATTAGAGCTACATGGTTTTTTGGGATATTCAGGTTGGACTTGGATGTTTGTACTAGAAGGTTTGCCAGCAGCGCTTTTAGGTGTTTTTGTCTATTTTTATTTGGATGATAATCCTCGTGTTGCTAGACATTTGACACAAGAGGAGCGTGATGCATTAGCTACTCAGTTAGCTTCGGAAGAGCAAAAAACCCAAACAAGCAGTGCTCTGAATGCATTAAAAAGTGTACGTGTTTGGCATTTAGCTTTGATTTATGGACTGATTCAAGTTGGGGTTTATGGATTAATCTTCTTCTTGCCTGAACAGGTCGCTAAGTTGATGGGAACAACGATTGGTTTTAAAGCTTCTCTTATAGCAGCTATACCATGGGCATGCTCGGCAGTAGGTGTTTATTTTATTCCACGCTATGCTGATAAAATGGCCGAGAAACGAGTTCAAATTGCTACTGCTTGTATTGTGATTGCTGCTATTGGATTAATCGTTTCTGTTTATGCAGGACCTACGGTTGCTATTATTGCTCTTAGCCTCTGTGCTATAGGTGGGCTTGCAGTTCAGCCTGTGTTTTGGACATTCCCTGCTCAGATTCTCTCAGGGCCTGCATTGGCAGCGGGTATTGGTTTCTGTACCACAATGGGCGCTTTCTTTAGCTTTTTAGCACCAATGATCAAAGTACATACAGATACGCTTTTTGACAGCTCACGAGCGGGCCTCATTGTGGTGGCTTTGTTCTTAGTAGTCTGTGCCGTATTAATATATTCACTAAAAAAAGGACTTCAGGATAATAAATAGAATAAATGAATAAGGTATTAATATCCTACGTTCTAAATTGATTGATGGAGAGCATGATGATCAAAATTTTACGAATAGAAGACAGCGATAATCTCATTGTAGCGCTTAAAGACTTAAAGAAAGATGAGGTGGTTGAATGGAAAGGAGAGCGCTTCACATTAGTAACAGATGTCCATGCAAAACATAAGTTCGCAACAGAAGACCTTGCGGTCGGTGATGTGGTTAGTATGTATGGTACAGCCGTTGGTAAAGCAACAAAACCAATTAAAAAAGGTGAGGTGATTACCACTGAAAATATTAAGCACTACGCAGCACCTGTTACATTAAATACAGATACTCAATATGCTTGGCATGCCCCTGATGTGTCAAGTTTTAAAGATCGTACGTTTAAAGGCTATGTTCGAGAAGATGGTCGTATAGGAACAGCTAACTACTGGTTGATATTACCACTAGTTTTTTGTGAAAACAGAAATGTTAATAAACTGACCAATGCATTAAATGAAGCTTTAGGCTACTCAAGCCTCAGTTTAAAAAACTATGCACGTCAATTAGTGAATAAAGATACTGATGTATTAAATGATGTTAAACCATTTCCTAATATTGATGGTGTGAGAGCTATTTCTGTAACCAGTGGATGTGGTGGTGCTACATCAGATTGCCAATCACTTAGCGATGTGTTGGCAGCTTATGCAGATCATCCTAATGTGGCAGGAATTACTGTTTTTAGTTTGGGGTGCGAAAAGACGCAAATTGAGATGTTTAAAGCGTCGCTAAAAAAACGTAATCCAAACTTTAATAAGCCAGCATTATTCTATCGTCAGCAAGACTGGGAAAGTGAGGAATCAATGATGCAGGATGCATTAAAAAGTACTTTAGAATTGTTACCTAAAGCAAATGCTTATTCTCGCTCTGACGTGCCCTTATCGAAATTGAAAATTGGTGTTAAATGCGGTGGTTCTGATGGGTTTTCAGGAATTTCTGCAAATCCTGCCATGGGCATTGTGTCTGATTATGTAGTCAGTCTTGGTGGTGGATCAGCACTTGCTGAGTTTCCAGAACTATGTGGTGCAGAGGGAAATATTATCTCTCGTTGCGATACGGTAGAAAAGAAACAAAAGTTTATTGATTTAATGGCGAAATATGAAAAAGTGGCTAATTTCTTTGATACGTCTATTTCAGACAATCCGAGTTGGGGAAATATTAAAGATGGTTTAATTACGGATGCGATCAAATCAACAGGCGCCGCAAAAAAAGGAGGAAATGCCCCTGTTGCTGCAGTGGTTGATTATTGTGAACCAATGGCAGAGTCGGGACTTTCTCTTGTTTGTACGCCAGGAAATGATGTGGATGCCGTAACAGGGCAAGTCGCATCAGGGTGTAATGTGGTTATTTTTTCAACTGGGTTAGGAACTCCCACAGGCAATCCTATTGTGCCAGTGATTAAAATTGCTACAAATTCTGAAATCGCAGAGCGTTTAAGCGATATGATTGATTTTGACTGTGGCCCTATTATTGATGGAAAGCCCATGCATGAAATTAGTATGAAACTGTTTGAGAAAGTAATCGAAACAGCCAGTGGCAATTATAAAGTGAAGGCAGATCGATTAGAGCAGTATGATTTCTTATTTTGGAAACGTTCACTCGATTTATAAGGTATATCAACAATTATTAATTCATCTTATTAAGGTGAGTTAACGGTAAGTAATACAGTAA
Source organism: uncultured Ventosimonas sp. (assembly GCA_964395065.1). Classification (GTDB taxonomy): domain Bacteria; phylum Pseudomonadota; class Gammaproteobacteria; order Pseudomonadales; family Pseudomonadaceae; genus Entomomonas. The sequence goes on along the minus strand of CAYNAM010000033.1, from coordinate 14,602 downwards.
CATAAGATAAAAGGGTGACAATATGACAGATTTTTACGGAATAATTCCTCCTGTAGCAACTATCTTCAATGCAGATGGTACTTTTAATCAGGCAGGTATGAAAAATATGATTGACGCCAACATTGAGCGTGGCGTACATGGTTTGTTTTTTCTTGGCAGTGCAGGCGAAGTAATGCACATGACAGATAAGCTTCGCTCGGAGGTTGTTGAGTTTTGTGTTGATTATACCAATAAACGTGTACCCGTATTAGTAGGGGCAATTGCTTGCGGTACTACCCCAGTGATTGAGTATGCACAGGAAGCTGAACGATTTGGTGCAGACGGGTTGGTTTTACTTAACCCTTATTATGCACAGCTCTCGGAAGAGGCTATTTACCAACACTTTGCAAAAGTGATGGAGAAGGTATCTATCCCTGCGTTTTTATATAATCTTCCAGGAGCGACAGGCCAGAGCTTATCTATTCCATTAATTAAGCGTATTGCAAAAACGATTCCTAGCATTATTGGCCTTAAAGATACGGTTGATACGATCAGTCATATTCGTGCAGTCATTATGGAGGTTAAATCTGAGCGCCCTGATTTTAAAGTTTTTTGTGGTTTTGATGAGTACTTACTGAGTACGTTACTCATTGGTGGGGATGGTTGTGTACCGGCCAGTGCTAATTTTGCACCTCATCTAACCTGTGGTATTTATGAGGCATTTCAAAAAGGTGATTTTGCGACTATTAAAACATTACAAAAACAACTTTCTTACATCCCTCCCTTATACCAAATGGGGCCTCCATTCTTTGGTGCAATGAAAGAAGCCATTAAGTTATCAGGTGTAGATATTACAACGGATGTTTTATCACCATCTCCTATGCCGGATGAGGCAACCAAAAAGGCCATTGCTGAGATGATGAGAAATGTTGCGCCTAAATAAGGGTATTTAATCATTGGTATCAGTAAAATAATTTACATTACTGATACCAAAATAAGTGTCTCATTAGAATGAGGGAGCAATGCAACGACCATAACCTACTGTATAAGCGTTGTTTACAAGGGTGATAGTATCTACTGTTTCAGCGCGTTGATAATGACAGATATGGAGATAGTATACTTTTTGTATACCAACTAGTTCCCAAGGGCCCTTTTCTACTGCAGCAGTTGTAAAAGAAGATGCCATGATTAAAACAGTAGCCAAAAGAATTTTTTTCATGTGGTTCTTTCCTTGATTATTTATTTGGGCTTCTAATACTACACAATTACGAAAATATCATTATTCGATTTTAGTAGTATATTGTTAATCTTTTAAAATTATCTTCTTGTTATTTTTATATTTCATCAATATTAAAAAAGGCATTATAGCCCCCCTTCTCTAATTAGAGAGGGGGGGATATCTTATTTTGATTTTTTAACAGTGGCAAGTCGTGCATTGATTGGGATGTTATGGCTGTCTAAGCCCGGTGTTTGTCCATGTAAATCAAATTCAAGATTAACTTGTGGACCAAAGAATAAGCAGTGGGTTGATCCACCAAAGTGGAACATACCTAGCTCTTGCCCTTTTTTCACCTGTTGACCTTCAAACACTGTAATATCACAAGTAGATACTTCTGCCATGCCAATCGCCATAAAGCACATTAAGCCAATATCTGGATTATCTGCTTCGATGAAGATTAAACCACGGGTAGCTACTTCTGAAATATAACCTTGTGAGTAGTCTGGTCCTGCTGGGTCTAATGCAGTGCTTAAGGATTCTGAATAATACGTTCCCTCAATAAGTTTGGTTTTAACAACACGACCTGATACAGGAGAATGCCAGCGGTGATAACTTAAAGCGCTTAAAAAAGCCTGATAGATAGTTCCACCCACAAACTTTTCAGTGAATGGATCGTTGTCCATCATAAATTGTAGTGCGTAAGGTTGTGCTTTAATCCAGAATTTATCTCTTAGTTGAACATTATGTTGTAGACGATATGGAGCTGATTCACAAGCATTAACAATAATTGCGTCATTGTCAGGCTCACAGACAGGTCTTACGCCTTCTCTAAATTTACGGGTGAAAAAATCATCCCAAGATTTAAAACCATAATGTGGTTTGCTTGGATCACATTCGAAATCATTGACAAAGGTTGGCATTGCTTTTTTTGCATCCTCTCCAAACCAACCTTTTCTAGGATCATCATTTAAAACACTGGTACTTTCATGAGATTTTAAAAAAACAGCCCACTCATCAAGAATTAATTTTAAATGAGCATTAACTTTGTCATTGATAAAGCCAGCCCAGCCGCCCGTTGTGGCCATTGACCAGTCTAAAATAGCATTGAAAGGACAGCCGACTAAACCTGTTTCATCAAATTCTGGGGCGTGTGTCATAATGGCATTGAATAAACGTAACATATGCTGATAGTCACGTACTTGTGGAAGCCCTGTAGGTGATTCTTTTTGTTTTTTTGGAACTTGATCAAACATTTGGTTGAAGAACATGTATGCTTTTGCATCATTTTCAATAAAGTTTTTAAGGTTTTCTACTGAAGGAAGTAGAGGACCTGTTTCCTTATCAGCTTTTTCCATGATTTTTTTTAGCCAAGTAGAAAGGGTTTCTTGGTCAGAAGGCATCCACTTACCAACAGTAAATGTTTTTTGAGAAGGTTTTAACGTATTCATATTAACTCCAAGTAATTCATTTGAATTAACAACTAATTATTCGTGCTAAAAATCAAGGTGTATAGACTGTTGGAAGTCTTCCTGTAAAAAGCATCCACAAGGCAATGATGGCTAAAGCAACCAGAACAAGTGCAACAATGAGTTCTATTTTATTAAAGACGGCCTCGTTGGGTGATTCTTCTTTTCTTGCCCAAACAAAAACAATTAAGCCAATGGCATAAATCACAGATCCAACAAGGAAATATTGCAAACCAGCCGAGTAGACTAACCATAAACCGTAAATGGTAGCTAGAACACTGATAGCAATTGCTGCTTTTGCTGTGTGCATTGCTTTAGCAGGGTATTGTTTTTGGGCAACGATTTTCCATAAGTAGGCAGATGAACCAATATAGGCAGGTAACAGAACTACGCCAGTGATAGATAGCATGACATTCCAAGCATTATTGGAGAAGTAAACTAGTAGCATGGCGGCTTGCATGATCACCGTAGAAACCCAAAGTGATACGGAGGCAATACCTTGTTTATTGGTTTTAGCAAATACTTTAGGGAATGTACCGTCTTTTGCGCAAGCCCAAGGTAATTCAGCAACAAGTAGTGTCCAAACTAACCAAGAGGAGAGTAGGGCAATGATGACGCCTAGATTAATAATTACCTCACCCCATGTGCCAACTAATTGTTTCAAAATAGCGGCTGTAGAGGGAGGTGCTAAACTAGCCATATCACCTTGAGACATAAAGCCGAAAGGTAAAACAGAGATTAAAACATAAAGAACAGAGACTATTAAAAAACCTAAGATAGTTGCTTTACTGACCGTGCGAGGACTAGCCTTGTCTGACATAACGACAGCACCTTCGATACCGATGTACATCCACAGGGTAACAAGCATGGTGCTTTTGATTTGATCCATTAAACCACCTAGTGGTTTATCTTCAAGTGCCTTGTTAGCAACATTACCCCAGAAGTCAGAGGTGAACAGGTGACCAGAGAAACAGAAGTAACCAGCAATAAGGATGAATAATATGATGGGAACAAATTTAGCCACAGTACCTATATTATTGAGTAGTGATGCTCCTTTAAGTCCTCGCATCACAAATAAACTTAACCCCCAAATAAAAATAGAGGCACATAAAATGGCTTGCCACGTATTACCGCCTTTAAAATAAGGAGGAAAGAAGTAGTTGAGTGCGTCCATTAATAATACAGCATAACCTACGTTACCAAAGGCTGCTGACATCCAATATCCCCATGCAATGAGAAAGCCTACGAGCTTCCCAAAACCTGACCGTGAGTACATGTAAATGCCAGATGTCATGTCTGGTCTAACATCAGCTAATATTTGAAATGTTCTTGCAAGGAAGAAAATACCTAGAATGGTAATTATCCACGCTAAAATGATTGCACCTAATGCGGCTGATTGAGACATGTTTTGAGGTATGTTAAATACCCCACCACCAAACATAGCACTGACTACAAGCATAGTCATTGCTAATACACCTAGTTGCTTAGTGGCTCCACCGCCATTGGTGTTGGTTGCGCCCGTAGCACTACCTGATGATGAATCTGCCATAGATCCCCCATTGAAATAATAAAGTTAAACTTGCTCAGAAATACCTATCATCAAACGTATTGATGATAGGTATAAGTGTTATAAACGACCGCTTGGAATTTGCTGTGTGATACAGTGGATATTGCCACCACCTAATAATATTTCACGGCTATTTATTCCAACAATTTTATGATCGGGGAAGGCTTCTTGTACTACTTTCACTGCATTTGCATCAGTGTTTGGGTCAAATTGTGGAAGAATAATTCGCCCATTAGTAATTAAGAAGTTAACATAAGAACCCGCTAAGCGGTGGGCAGCTGAACGATCCATGCCAGGACTTGCTTGAATGGTTGCAGCTTCTTCCTCAGTGATATAAAGAGGACCGGGTTGTTGTAGTTTACGAACAAGTAGTTTTCTACCTTTAGCATCCGTTTCTTTTTCAAGAACTTCTAATGCTTGTTTCGAGCGTTCATACTGAGGATCTTTTTCATCATCAGTCCATGTTAATAGAAGCTCACCTGGCTTGCTAAAGCAGCACATATTATCGATATGACCGGAGGTTTCATCTTCATAAACACCCCGAGGTAACCAAATAACTTTGTCTATATTAAGATAGTCGCGGAAAAAATCTTCGATTTGAGCCTTAGTTAACGCAGGATTTCTATCTGGATTCAAATGGACTTCTTCGGTAACGATACAAGTACCTTCGCCATCTACATGAATACCACCTCCCTCAATAACAAGCGGTGCTTGATAGCGCTTGAAGTTATGGTGACTTAATATTTGAGGTGCAACTTGTTCATCTTTATCCCAAGGATAATAAAGTCCACCTTTTAAACCACCCCATGCATTAAAAATCCAGTCAACACCGCGGCGTTCACCTTTGTCATTGATGACAATAGTAGGGCCGCAATCGCGAACCCATGCATCATCACTTTCCATTGGAACAATAGTGACGGTCGAAGGAAGTATTCTTTTAGCTTGGGATATAAGTTCTTCAGGCACCCCTATAAATACAGGGGTTGCTTCGCTAATTGCTTCCGCTACGGCAGCATAGTTGTGCTGAGCGGGTCTTGCACTTTCACGCCAGTTATCTAGTCGATATGGCCATAACATCCATACTGCCTCATGTGGAGCCCACTCAGCAGGCATCCAAAAACCATCATTACTAGGGCGACTTGCTAATGTTGTTAAGTCCATCTTATTTACCTCTTGTCACGCTAAATGCGTGTTTGCCATCAGATGTTGTAAGAATGTTATACATTTCTGGTCTACGATCACGGAATATACCCCACCAATCACGTTGCTTAGCGATTTCGTCGAGATCAAAAGTATGTACATGCACACCTTCCGTGACTTTGTCCGCTTGTACGACTAAAGCACCTGTTTGGTCTGCAATAAAAGAAGAACCATAAAAGGTTATTTTAAGGTCTTTATTAAATTTACTGGTTTCTGTACCAATACGGTTTGCTGCAATAACTGGTGTCATATTTGCACCTGCTGCTCCTTGTTGAACACGAGTCCAGTGTGGTTGGCTGTCATAGGTTTCTACCCCCTCGCCTGGTTCACTACCAATGGCTGTTGGATGGAAAATAAGTTCTGCGCCCATGAGAGCAAGAGAGCGTTGTGTTTCTGGAAACCATTGATCCCAGCAAATACCAGCGCCGATGCGGCAATACTTTGTATCCCAAACACGATAACCAGTGTCTCCAGGTGTGAAGTATTGTTTTTCTTGATAACCAAAGTCATTAGGTATCTGTGTTTTTCTATACACATCAAGAACAGAACCATCAGCATCGATAACAACTAGTGAGTTAAAGTAAGCATGATTAGATTTTTCAAAAAATGAAAGAGGTAATACGACGCTAAGTTCTTTGGCTAAAGCTTGGAAATGTTTTATTAGGGGGCTATTATCAATTGACTGTGCTATTTCTAGATGCCTCATGTCTTGGTCAATACAGAAATAAGGTGTCATAAATAGTTCTTGTAATAGAACAATATTGGCACCTTTGGAGTGGGCCTCTCTTACTAGTTTATCTGCGCGGGCAATGTTGTCATCAATATCCCAACTGCAATGCATTTGGGTTGTTGCCACAGTAACTTTTCTACTCATACTAAATACTCCAATTTTACAGCGCCAGTTCATGTTTGTATTATCAATGCATGAGACTGCTCTTATTTAAATAACAACGACCTATAAGTAACAAGCCAATAACGTGATGTAATAACTTGTACAGGATAGATACTTATCAATAAGTACATTTTCAGTATACATAATGATAAATCTAGGAAGTTATTATGCTTTTGTTGTATGAAATCTGCTTTTAGCCGCTTTTTTGAAACATAATGAATAATATTAATGAATAATGTTAATGTAATAGTTATTTTGTTTTTTTATAAACTCATTGCTATTACGAGAGTTAACGATCAATCATCGAGTTGTTTTTTTTGCATTTTGTAAAGAATAAGTTTTTTCTAAAACCTAAGTATTATGACTAGTAAAAAAGTATTATGGCGGTCTCTAATAGCGTATTTAAAGTTTGTATATGGATAATCAAGATAGCATCTTGATATTTTCATAGAGGCTATGATGATTTGTGAGAAATGTTGGTGATTCTCTAATAAGTAGACTAAGGTTTAATGTAAAGTAAGAATCCAGAAGTTTTTATGATATTGATACATAATATAATGATTTTAAAGTTTATTTTTTTATTATTCTATAAATATTATATCTTAATAAGACAATAAATACAGGTGCTTTTACTAATTGATTATTTAAGACAGAAAATAAAGTGTTATAGGCTAATAAGGTGTTCTATTTTAATAATTGAGGTTTAAAATGCATGAATTAATGTCGTTAGATATTCCTAATACAGCATTTATGCTGTTATGCACTAGTCTTGTGATGTTGATGACACCTGGGCTCGCTTTTTTTTATGGTGGACTTGTCTCTAAGAAAAGTGTTGTAACTATTATGTTTCAAAGCTTTGTCTCGATGGGGTGGGTAGCTATCCTATGGTTTGCTGTTGGCTATTCATTAAGTTATGGTCCTACCATTAATGGTATTATTGGTGATCCTCGCGCTTATTTCTTTTTAAATAACATCGATCCTAATACTATGTACACCGGCAATAACGGAGGTATTCCTTTATTGGTACATTTCGGTTATCAAATGATGTTTGCTATCATCACTCCTGCCCTAATTACAGGGGCATTTGCTAATCGTGTAAGATTTGTGCCTTACCTAATATTTTTAACATTATGGATCTTATTAGTTTATTGTCCATTCGTTCATATGGTTTGGAGTCCTAATGGTATTCTTGCTAAATGGGGTGTTGTAGACTTTGCTGGGGGAATTGTTGTTCATGCAACCGCAGGTTTGGCTGCATTGGCATCAGCTATTTTTGTAGGTAAGCGTATCGCTTCTTCAGATAAGTCGCATAATATCCCTTATATAGCACTAGGTGCTGGCCTATTATGGTTTGGTTGGTATGGCTTTAATGCGGGCTCTGAGTTACAAGTCAATACAATTACCGTTTCTGCTTTTATTACAACTGACATTGCGGCAGCCTTTGCTGCTGTTACATGGATGATTATTGAAACAATCCACACAGGAAAGCCTAAATTAGTTGGTTTAGTTACTGGTGCCGTTGCCGGTTTAGCAACTATTACACCTGCATCTGGTTATGTCTCTATTCAATCTGCTGCTTTAATTGGTATTATAGCCAGCTTGGTTTGCTATTGTGCTGTATTTATGGTTAGAAAACACTTGGATGATGCTCTTGATGTGTTTGGTGTACACGGCGTTGGTGGTATTATTGGTTCTATTTTGGTTGGTGTATTTGCTGCTACATTATGGAATCACGCTGGACCTTCTGGATTATTTGAAAGTGGAAGTTTTGCTCAAGTAGGAAAACAGTTCACAGCAGTTATTTTTGCCAGTGTCTGGTCCTTTATTTTCACTCTCTTTATTTTATGGGTTATTGATAAAATAAGTCCTGTGCGTTTAGCATCGGTTGATGAGGATAATATTGATAGTGTAGTGTTTGATGAACATGCCTATAATGAGTAAACGTGTTTTTTAGTCTAAACAGTAGTAGCTTTTGTCTACTACTGTTTTTTTATATCCCATCATCATTTATATTTACACATTGGCAATTTTCTTAAGTAACTATTTTAAAGGATTAATAACGTTATGCAGGTACCAATGATTCTATTTAAAGCAGATCTGGTAATAAGTAGTCCAGGTATGACTATTTTCTTAACTAGAATATTGCTGCGTGGTGTTCTTGTTGGTTACTTCTAAAAAATAGACGTCTTTATTTAGCTACTACATAAAAACTACTGTGAGTTGGTAGTATAATGATTTTTATATGAGATTTATTAATAGCCTTAGTGGTGACATGAGCATCAATTTATATGACCTATCTCTGTGTATGATTCTGATGGTGAAGCTGGAGCTTCATAGTCGCGTGGCTAGATTAAATAATAGTGTTAGTTCTAATGCTATGACGTTAAAAAAACTAAACAAATAAATTGGCTCAGCTAGATGAGGGGAGATTGAACAGTAGTCGTTGAGAGGGATGGTTCATGAAGGTTTCTCCTATGGATAGCAAGTATCCATAGGAGAAGTAGATATTATAGAATAGACCAAGGATATTGAAGAATTACACGGACCTCATCAACATTGTTGCGACCATGAGCATTGTGTTTTCCATTAACGGAGTAGTCATTACTGCCATCAAAATTAGATCTATAGGTGGCATATTTAAGTGCAAGACTTAAATCTTTTGCTTTCCCTTCTTGTATTGTATAGCTGATATCAATATCTCTCTCCCATGCTTTCCCGTTTCGGCGATTATTTTGATTAGCATTAACTGCATCGGTACCTTTTACATACAAAATACCAAAGTTTAGACCAGGAACACCGTACTCTGAGAAATCAAGATTATAGCCAAGTTGCCATGAACGTTGATTTTCAGCTTTAAAATCACTGTACTGTACAGAGTTAGAAACGGCAATTGCGCCTCCTCCATCAACATCATAAAGGAAAGAGTAGCCTCCTAAACCACCACGACCTGAGTTACGTTGGTATGCTAAGGTAAAGGTGTGTACTTTGTAAGTATATGCAGCAGCTAAACTCCATAAGTTAGAGTTGATTCGGCGGTTATCACCATTGCTACGTATGACATCAGCATAGCCTTTGCCAATGCTTTTTGTGTTATACCAGTTGAAGTCAAAATTAACAGAGTTATCTGTATTTATGTTGTAAGTATAATTTAGGTTAGTATAGTATTTTCGCCAAAAATCTTTATTTCTAGAGGCATATACTTGCCCTGAAAAATTATCTGTGAATTGATATTCAAGACCTGCAAAAATAGCACGTCTAAGCGTTTCTCCATTGGGTGAGAAATCACTGTCTTGAGTTACAGAGTCGTTGTGGGAGTATTCTTGTTCACGAAGTGCAGTGAAATATCCTGCATTAACAGTTAATTTATCAATTTCTTTACTACTTAGAAAGAATCCTGTGGCATCTTGAGGCAGTAATTTATCATCAATACCTTGTGTTGCAAACACAGGCGTATCAACCATCATTTGCCCATATTTTAATTCTGTTTTTGATACGCGGAGTTTTAAAGAAGGTGCTAGTTTTGATATATAGTTTTGAGAGCGACCTGAGCGGCCATCAGATGAGAACATTCCATTATTATCATCGGCGCTGTGTCCACGGCCATTATCGAAACTGAGTGCTTGCATTGCAATAGCATCTACACCAAAACCTACAGTTCCTTGTGTGTATCCAGAGCTATAGAGGCCGATGAGGCTTGTTCCAGAGTTTTCAGCTTGCCCTGTATCTTTAGCGCGTTTTGCTGTTCCGCCAAGAGAGTAATAACCACCATGCCTAGGGTTGCTGCTCATATACATGGTACGGCTTATAACTTCAAGATGGCTATCTTCTATAAATCCGTTCGCATCCTTTTGGCTTTCTACAGGGTCTGCGATTGCTAGATTTGCTAAAGACATCATCCCTACGGTTAAAAATATACTTGAAGAAGGCAACTTCATTTTTTTCTCCAGAAATAAAAGGGATAATAGTTTTGTATTATGCTATATATATCAATGAATTAGTGATTTTATTACAGCTTATTACGGATTATAGGACGTTTGGTTCTTCGATTAAATTATACTATCGGGTACATATATTATTTCTATTTGCCTATTTGTGCAATTAGTAATCAATATTATTAGTTGTGTTAAAAGCGTAGTAGATATGGATATTATTTATTGGGGGAATATAGTTAACACCTTTTTGTTGTTGGGGTTAAAAATAATGCCTAGTATCGTGATATAAACAGGCTCTAGTAAGTAACTGTATGGCCATAACTTGAGATAATAGCTTGTAGACGATCAAGAGTCTCGGATGAGGGGGGCTTTACATCTTCCAGCTCAAATTTCCAACCCAGCTCTTTCCATTTATGAGCGCCTAGCGTATGAAATGGTAATAGTTCAATCTTTTCAATATTATCCATTGGCGCCGTGAGTTGACCTAGTAAGTGAGCGGAGGCATCATCGTCACTCCAACCTGGTACGATCACGTAGCGTACCCATGTCCGCTTGTTTTGTTGATGTAAATATTTTGCAAAGTCGATAGCGTAGCGATTGGAAATTCCAGTTAGCTTTTTATGAATGTCATCATTAATTTGTTTTAGGTCTAGCATCACTAAATCAGATTCTTTTACTAAGTCAATAATAGCTTGCGTGTAGTGTTTAGCATAGCCATTTGTATCTAAGCAAGTGGTTAGCCCCTCTTTATGACAAGCTTTAAACCATTCGGTAACAAACTCGGGCTGTAAAATAGCCTCTCCACCTGATGCAGTTACTCCTCCTCCATTTTTTGTGAGAAAGTGTTTGTAGCTAACAATTTCAGACATTAGTTCATCAACACTGATTAAACGACCTGCTTTCATATTTTGTGAGTCAGGATTATGGCAGTAGAGGCAACGCATGACGCAGCCTTGGAAAAAAACGATAAATCGAATGCCAGGGCCGTCTACGGTACCAAAAGATTCTATTGAGTGGATTCTGCCTTGAATAGGCTCTGGATGCATAATGGTTGTACTCTTTGGATTCTTATTGGTGTATTAGAATTGAGAAAAGACCCCCAGCGGAGTCTTTTCCCTAGTGCTAGTTGTTATTTATGATTACATACATTCAGTAAATGTACGACTAATAACATCATTTTGTTGATCTCTTGTTAAAGAGTTAAAGCGAACAGCATAGCCAGATACCCGAATGGTTAAACTAGGGTATTTTTCAGGGTGTTGCTGAGCATCTAATAATGTTTCGCGGTTTAGTACGTTGACATTAAGGTGTTGCCCACCTTCTATTTTTTCATCATGGTGGAAGTATCCATCCATCATGCCAGCCAGGTTTGCCTTACGTGTGTCATCATCTTTTCCAAGTGCTTTTGGAATGATAGAGAAGGTATAAGAAATACCATCTTTAGCATAAGCAAAAGGAAGTTTAGCAACTGAGGTAAGCGATGCTATAGCCCCTTTTTTGTCGCGACCATGCATTGGGTTTGCACCAGGTCCAAAAGGAGCACCAGCAGGACGGCCATCAGGGGTAGTTCCTGTTTTCTTACCATAGACCACGTTAGATGTGATGGTTAGCACAGACTGTGTAGGCACTGCATTGCGGTATGTTTTGAGTTTACAAATCTTAGACATAAAGCGTTGTACAAGGTCGCATGCAATGTCATCGACACGTGCATCATTGTTACCGTATTGTGGATATTCACCTTCAATATTGAAATCAATAGCAACACCGTTTTCATCACGGATAGGCTTAACTTTGGCATATTTAATGGCTGATAATGAATCAGCAGCAACAGAAAGTCCAGCAATACCACAAGCCATTGTACGATAAACATCGCGATCATGTAATGCCATTAAGGCAGCTTCATAGCTATATTTATCATGCATGTAGTGAATACAGTTTAGCGCAGTGACATATTGTAATGCTAACCAATCCATTAATGAGTCTAAGCCCTTCATGACTTTATCATAATCAAGTACTTCGTCGAGCATTGGAGGTTGTTTAGGTGAAACCTGGGCTTTTGATTTTTCATCTACCCCACCATTGATTGTATAAAGAAGTGCTTTGGCTAGGTTAGAGCGTGCGCCAAAGAACTGCATTTGCTTACCTACAACCATTGGGCTAACACAGCAAGCAATAGCATAATCATCACTATTGAAGTCAGGACGCATTAGGTCATCATTTTCATATTGTAATGATGAGGTATCAATTGACACCTTACTAGCGAATTCTTTAAAGCCTTTAGGTAGTTTTTCAGACCATAAAACAGTGATGTTAGGCTCAGGCGATGGTCCCATGGTATAGAGTGTATTTAAGAAACGGAATGAGTTCTTAGTTACTAAAGTACGGCCGTCTAATCCCATACCTCCAATAGACTCAGTTGCCCAAATAGGATCACCTGAGAATAATTCATCGTATTCAGGCGTACGTAGGAAGCGAACCATGCGTAGTTTCATGACAAAGTGGTCGATAAACTCTTGCGCTTGTTGCTCAGTAATAACGTTATTGTCTAAATCACGTTGAATATAAATATCTAAGAACGTTGAAGTTCTTCCAAGTGACATCGCTGCACCATTTTGAGATTTAACGGCTGCTAAATACCCAAAGTAAGTCCACTGAATAGCTTCTTGTGCATTGGTTGCGGGGCCAGAAATATCAAAACCATACTTGGCAGCCATTTCTTTCATTTCTGCCAATGCTCTATATTGTTCTGTGATTTCTTCACGTAGTTGTATTGTTTCTTTTAGGTCAGTCCCTTTTTCTAGGTCAGGCTGTAATGAGTCAAATTGTTTTCTTTTGTCAGCCATCAAAAAGTCAATACCATAAAGTGCTACACGGCGGTAATCACCAATGATTCGCCCACGACCATAAGCATCAGGTAATCCTGTAATTAGTCCTGACTTGCGGCAGGCAACGATTTCAGGTGTGTAAACATCAAATACACCTTGGTTATGAGTTTTACGATATTTTGTGAAGATCTCTAATACTTCAGGATCTAAGGTACGATTGTAGGCTTTACAAGAGCCCTCAATCATGCGGATACCGCCATTAGGCATTATGGCACGTTTTAAAGGCTTATCTGTTTGTAAGCCAACAATAGTTTCTAATTTTTGATCAATGTAGCCAGCATCATGTGAGGTGATGCTAGAAATGAGACTTGTATCGAAATCCAAAGGCGCTTTTGTTGCGTTTTCAACTTTGATACCTTCCATTACCTCTTCCCACAATTTTGTTGTGGCTTCGGTTGCACCGTTCAAGAAGGACTCATCTCCTTCATAGGGGGTGTAGTTAGCTTGAATAAAGTCACGTACATCCACTTCATTTTGCCAATTATTGCCTTTGAATCCTTTCCATGCAACTGTTTGTTTCTCAGTTAAGTTTGTCATATTCATTTCCTTTTTGTGTTGGAAAAAAAGCAGTCTTGTTGGCGGGGGTATTGCAACAACGAGACTTTAGTTGCTTTGTGTAAGCGGGTTGAAAAATTACTACGTTGAAATAGCTGATGTATTGTTGTTATTTTTAGTAAGGGTATTGTTTGGAATATAGAGGTGAGTTTTTTTAAAACAAGATAGGGGTAGGTAAATGAAAATGATGCATTTATATAGCAGAGCTGACCAATTGGTTTAAAAATTTTCATAATGCCACTATTAACAAAAACATTTTATAAAAAAGACACCTTTTATAAAAAACTATTTAATTATTGTATATACTTATCTAAATTTTAGATAGAGCATATTCCCTACTTAGATCAATATTTAGTCATATAAACAAATAATATTTGAAGTGTATAATGCTCAATAAGTTATTTGCTAATGTAAAAAACTTTACCATTAGTTTTGGGCATATTAGTCATGGAGGAGTAGTGTTGCCGCAAAGCAAGAAAACAATAGTTGAATTTAAAAAAAGATAATTGCAGCTGTTTTCTATGAAGCAAATTTGAGAATGTGCAAAGGTAACTTCAGATTGATGGGTAGAAAAAATATGAGGTATATTAAACTTCTCCATAGGCTCTTTTATCTTTTATGAAAAAATGAATCTAGTTATCATACTATTTACCTTGTATTAATATGATTGCATAGGTCAATCATTAATTAGATACTATCAAGTTATTTATTGAAAAAAGACAGATGCTACCTTTATTGCAAAGTGATTTATATTGATTATCAATTTAGTTATTATTGGTTTGATGATTTTCTAATAGTTTAATAATGTCTTTAAATCCCTTCTTTTTAGCATGCTCTAAGGCAGAAATACCTTGATTATCTGGGATATTTGGATTGGCTCCAGCATCTAATAGTATTTTTATAATTT
>CAYNAM010000032.1:0-22897 GCA_964395065.1 uncultured Ventosimonas sp. | reverse complement strand
AATAGACATGTTGTTTCCTTAATATCTATTTGTCTGCAGTAGCGGCTAAATTTATTTAGCTGTTTATATTAGTCGAGCTCTTCCACAGGTTGAGGGGGTGTTTGTAACCAATAACGACGAGAGATCAAGTAAAAAATAACCAATGCGATTAAAACAAAAATAGCACCTACATAGCCAATATAAGAAATATCCATTTTAGCTAGTACTATACTGCCCACTAAAGCGCCACCACCGATACCAATATTAAAAATACCAGAGAACATAGAAATAGCGACATCGGATGCATCAGGTGCTGCATCGAGCACCTTGGTTTGTAGTGCCAATGCGATGATTGTCATCGCGCCACCCCAGATGAGACAAAGTATCATTACACTAACGTGAGTATTAGCACTGATGGTTAATAAAATCAAACTGCCTAATAAGCAACTAATAGCAATAATGGGTAGGGCAATGGGGTATTGGAGCGATTTTTTTGTGAAAATAACACTGCCAATAATACCAGCCCCACCTATAATTAGGAGAAGGAAAACAATAAAGTTTTCGCTAAAACCGCCCATATTGCTCATGAATGGAGCAATATAAGTGTAAGCGGTAAAATGTCCCGTAACAATAATAGCAGTAAGGAGGTAAACATACATTAATGTTGGGCGTTTAAAGAGAGAAGGTAAACTTTTTAAGGAACCAGCATTATTACTGGGTAATTTAGGCAATAGCCAGATTAGAATAAGCATTACAATAAATGCGGTGATAGCTATACAGAGAAAGGCAATGCGCCAGCCGAGGTGCTGACCGATAATGGTTCCTATAGGTATACCCAAAACAGTTGCGAGCGATGAACCTGTGACAATAAAACTTAAGGCTTTAGCGCGCTTATGAAAAGGAGCTATACGTGCAGCAAGCGGGGTAGTAATTGCCCAAAAAACAGCATGAGCACAGGCAATACCAACACGCGCTGTCATTAAGGAGGCAAAGCTCCAAGCAAGCCATGCAAGAACATGGCTACCAATAAATAGTATAAAAAGGATAACCAGCAATAAACGCCTTTCTATTTTAGCTGTTAATATAGTTAACGGAAGAGACATAATAGTCACGACCCAAGCATAACCTGTGATTAAAAGACCTGTATGTGAAACGTCCATATTAAAGCTTGTGGCAATACTGGGTAGTAGGCCTACAGGTAAAAATTCTGTAGTGTTAAAAATAAAGGCAGCAAAGGAAAGCGCTATAACGGGTAACCAAGCTTGCCAGAATTTTGTATTTTGATCAGTGGTTGTATTATTCATAGATGGCAGCATACGTATTTGAAGAAAAGACTACTTTAGCAGTTTGTGATGGAGATTTCATGTACTGTTAAGATAATTATTAATTGTTTTTATAAGTGTCAGTTGCTTATTAGGTTAAACCAACGCAGTAAATATTTTATATGCTTGATTTAACCTAGTGTTGTTTTTAATCAACGTAATAACTTATTATTCATAAGCCATTGTATACATAGCAGTGCCAATGACGGAGCCTGCACTCGTATTGCCTGTTGAGTAGTACTGAGCTACTAGAGGAATAGAGGCCGCTCCTGAGGGGCTAATATTGGCTTGTGATGTTGCATAGGCCATAAGAATTTGCTGTTGAGTAACTCCATCAAGAATACGTATCTCAACATTAGAGGCAGTACCTCCTGTGTTTAATACATTTCCATTACCACCATTTAATGCAGTATAAATCCAAGCCTTAGCTTTAGAGGCTTGAGAACAATCCTTGATTTCAATAGAAAACTCGGTGTTCCCTGCGGTTTGACCTGCCGTTGTGAGAGCTGTAGAGGTTACTGTTGGTAAAAGTACGACAGGACTTGTACTGTTGCCATTGATGCTAACATTACACGTTTTAGAGGCGATCTCACCTCTAAAATTGATGGTATTAGCCTGTTTTGCAAAAGCTAAGGTAGGTAAAATGCTGGCGGTAAGTAAAATGCTAGAAATAAATCCTTTCATCGTTTCTCCTAAAACTACATAATTCAAAACATAAGATATTCTATTAAATACCTTGTTATTTACACTATTCCTTTAATAACAAAAACTTAGATAATAATCAGATGTTAATAGTTTTTTGTATAATGATACTAAACATCCATTCTAATAATACTTTTGGCTAATACTCTAGTGCGGAATAAATTATAATAGAAAAAATGAAAGATACAATGCACTTTAAATAAAAGTTAATAGCAGATGTTTATTCATTAATATTGAGTATTTTTAATTTGTTGATTATGCCCATATCAAAGCCACGGTACAGTAAAAAACGTACTTGCTTTGCTTTTTCTTTAAGGTTTTTAGGTGAGCTTCCAAATTTTCGCTGCCATACCCTTTGCAGTTGTTCCTGCCAGTCATAGCCTGATTCCTTAAGTGCTTGGATTATGTCTGCTTTATTAATACCGCGCTCAAAGAGCTCTTGCTGTATTCTCAATGGACCATAGCCATTGTTAGCTCGGCTGCGAATGTAGGATTCTAAATAACGGTTTTCATTAAGAAGTTTGTCTTGTGTAAGTTGATCAAGAACATTATCGATAAGCTCAGGCAGTGCTCCTTTGCGTAATAGCTTTCGTTTTAGCTCAAGACGGCCATGCTCGCGCATGGCTAATAAGTCCATAGCTACCTTGCGGATAGCTATGGGGGTATCTAAAACAGCCATGTGTTAGTCATCTGATGAAGCTGTATCATCATCGGCTGTAAATGAAGCGGGCTGATTGAGTAGCTGCTCACGAATAGCTGTTTCTAATGCTTTGGTAATGTCTGGATTCTCCTCCAAGAATTTAGAAGCATTCGCTTTTCCTTGGCCGATTTTTTTACCATCATGACTATACCAAGCACCTGCTTTTTCGATAAGTCCTAGTTGTACGCCTAAATCTATAATTTCACCTGTGCGATAGATACCTTTTCCGTACAGAATTTGGAACTCTGCTTGACGGAAAGGCGGTGCTACTTTGTTTTTAACCACTTTAACACGTGTTTCACTACCAGTAACTTCATCGCCTTCTTTAACAGAGCCGGTGCGACGGATATCTAAACGGACTGACGCATAGAATTTAAGTGCATTACCACCTGTTGTTGTTTCAGGGTTACCAAACATGACACCAATTTTCATACGAATTTGGTTAATAAAGATAACTAAACAGTTGGCAGTTTTGATGTTACCTGTGATTTTACGTAAGGCTTGTGACATTAAACGAGCTTGTAAGCCCATGTGTGAGTCACCCATTTCACCTTCAATTTCAGCCTTTGGCACAAGAGCTGCTACTGAGTCGACAATGATCACATCTACGGCGTTAGAACGAACCAGCATGTCGGTAATTTCAAGGGCTTGTTCGCCTGTGTCGGGTTGAGCTACATAAAGGTCATCAACATTAACCCCTAATTTGCCTGCGTATTGAGGGTCAAGTGCGTGTTCTGCGTCAACGAAAGCGCAAACACAACCTTGTTTTTGTGCTTCAGCAATAACAGAAAGGGTTAGCGTTGTTTTACCAGAAGATTCAGGACCATAAATTTCGACAATACGGCCTTTGGGTAGCCCACCAATACCAAGGGCAATATCAAGCCCTAATGAGCCTGTTGAAATGGCAGGAATTGCTTGTCGCTCATGGTCTCCCATGCGCATGACTGCTCCTTTTCCAAATTGTCTTTCAATTTGTGTGAGAGCGGCAGCAAGGGCGCGTTTTTTATTCTCTTCCATTATCAATCCTCATTCGTGTAAAAAGAAACATCTATAGCATTATTTTTGCTAAAATTTGGTGACTATTATTTCATAGTGGTTGCTGATAACCAAAGCACTTTTTAGTTTTCAGTGGGTGTTTTTTGTTGTGTTAAGCGGATGAGACCATGAAGTGCTAATTGAATCGTTTGCTCTCTAATATGTTGGCGGTCACCCTGAAATTGAGCACAGTGACTATAGTATTGATTATTGCCATACCACCCAAACCATACCATTCCTACAGGGTGTTTATCTGTTCCGCCCGTAGGGCCAGCTACACCGCTAACCGCAACGCCATACTGTGCATCACTTTGAGTGATTGCACCCTTTATCATGGCATTCACCACTTCTTCACTCACAGCGCCTACACTGCTAAATAATTGTTCAGGTACATTAAGTAATGCTGTTTTTTGCCGATTGGAGTAAGTGATATAGCCAACTTCAAACCAACCAGAGCTACCAGAGATGCGTGTAATGGCCTCGGCAATACCGCCACCTGTGCAGGATTCGGCCGTGGTAACTTGCGCCTGTAATTTTTTTAGTTGCTTTCCTAAGTGTTGTGCTAAGTGGTTTATCGTCGTTTTCATGTTGAGCCTATTTATTGGCGTAAACCTTTGCCTGTTTTTAGTAAGTAAAGACTTGCGCTATACAGTACAATAGTTGCCACAATTAAGAAACTAATGGCAATGTAAATATTAATGTCAGAAACACCTAAAATACCATAACGAAAAGCATTGACCATATGGAGAATAGGATTAATTAATGAGACATCTTGCCAAAACTTAGGTAGCAGATCAATGGAATAAAATACCCCTCCTAAATAGGTAAGGGGAGTTAAAACGAAGGTTGGTACAATAGAGATGTCGTCAAAGTTACGGGCATAAACCGCATTAATAAAGCCCGCTAGAGAAAAAACACCGGCTGTTAGTATGATAACCAATAAGGTAATGCCAATGTGATGTACATCGAGCTTCGTAAAAAATAGGGATAATATAGATACAATAAAACCAACTGCAAGCCCTCTTAAAATCCCACCCGTTATAAAACCAAGGAGTATGGTATGGGGTGATACGGGGGAAATAAGAAGTTCTTCAATCGAGCGATGGAATTTTGCGCCAAAAAAGCTTGAGACAACATTGCTATAAGAGTTGGTGATAACGGACATCATAATTAAACCTGGAACAATGTATTGGATGTAATCAAATCCACCCATGTCACCAATTCTGCTACCGATCAGTTTGCCGAAGATAATAAAATATAATGCCATTGTTATTGCTGGGGGTAACAATGTTTGTGGCCATATCCGCATAAAACGATTTATTTCACGGAAAACAATAGTGCGTAATGCAATTAGATTTGTTGTTAATTCAATATTCATGATGTTTGTTCTGTCTCGTTGTTTTCAACTAAATCTAAGAAAAGCTCTTCGAGTCGGTTATTTTTATTTCTCATACTAGAAACGGTGATCGACTGTTGGCTTAGTTGATTAAATAACTCATTAATCCCTTCTTCATGCTTGACGACAATCTCTAGGGTTTGGTTATCAACAAGTTTACAACTATAACCCTGCAATTGTGGTGGTGTGTCTAGGGGAGCTACTAAGTCTAAAATAATTGTTTCTTCGTTGAGTGTACTTAGTAGACTGCGCATGCTGCTATTTTTAATGATTTGCCCGTGATTAATGATCGCAATATGACGGCATAACTGTTCTGCTTCTTCAAGGTAGTGAGTGGTTAGAATAATAGTCATGCCCTGCTCATTAAGCTTTGTTAAAAAGCTCCACATTGAGCGGCGTAACTCAATATCAACTCCTGCGGTTGGCTCATCTAGGATGAGTAGTTTTGGTTCATGAATAAGGGCGCGAACAATCATGAGGCGACGCTTCATACCACCTGATAGCATCCGTACTGTAACGTCTTTTTTGTCCCATAAACCTAATTCTTTAAAATAATATTCTGCACGTTCTTTGGCTATTTTGGCGGGAACACCATAGTAGCCAGCTTGAGTAATAATGACATCAAAGCATTTTTCAAATTGATTAAAATTGAACTCTTGTGGAACGACACCTAAGTGACGTTTTAAGTTAAAAAGATCTTTATCATAGTCATGACCAAATACTTGAATGGTTCCACTGGTTTTATTCACTAACGAGGAAAGAATACCGATGGTGGTTGATTTTCCTGCGCCATTAGGGCCAAGTAAAGCGAAAAAGTCGCCTTGACTTACTTCTAAATCAATCCCTTTTAACGCTGTAAAGCCGTTGTTATATGTTTTTGTTAGCTGTCTTATAGATAGAGCCGGTGTCATAATACACTCATTTTTGAACATGATTTTTTATCTTAACACTTTGGTTAAGAAATTTGCAGTTGTTATATTATATATGGACTATAGGCGTAAATATCAAATAAGATTATAATAATCGATTAAAGTTTAGTTCGTAAGTTAAGCATTTTATTAATTCATAGGTGTATCAGTAAAAGGTTATAAAGGTCAATATGGGGCAATTTCAAAGGATTCGTCCTTACCATGATGATGAGGTACCGAGCGTAATCGCTAGACTGTCAAAAGACAATGAATTTATCAATATTGTATTGAAATATCGTTTTCCTCATTTAAGCAGTTCTTTTGGGTGGATATTACGGCCATTTATAGCCTATAAATTAAAAAAATATTTATCACAAATTAATACGGTGAGTGATTTACAATTAAAAATTGCTGATTATGTTCAGCACTCTATTTCTTCATCGATTGCACATTTTAATTACTCGACATCTAAACCATTAGATACAACGAAGGCTTATTTGTTTATAGCCAATCATCGCGATATTGTAATGGACCCTACATTGACTAACTATGCACTGCATCTGTTAGGCTTGGAGACTCCTCGTATTGCGATCGGCGATAATTTACTTCAGAAGTCTTATGTGGCTGATTTAATGCGCTTAAATAAAAGCTTTATTGTGCAGCGATCTGTTACTGGGCGTAAGGAAAAGTTAGTCGCATACCAAGAGTTATCAGCCTATATTAACCATTCTCTCATAAAAGATAATGTCTCTATTTGGATTGCCCAAGCAGAGGGCAGGGCTAAAGATGGTAATGATGAAACAGACCCTGCGTTGTTAAAAATGTTGCATATTAGCCGTAAGGAAGAAGTATTTGCGGATGTGATCGATAGTTTAAATTTATTGCCTGTGTCTATTAGTTATGAATATGATCCCTGTGATCTTATGAAAGCCCGTGAGCTTTATATTAAAGCAACCGAGGGTAAATATACTAAAGCAGTCGGTGAGGATGATCAAAGCATTGCGTTGGGAATTACAGGGTATAAAGGCGATGTTCATGTGCACTTTGGGCATATAATTACAACAGGGTTTGAAGACGCTAAAGAGTTAGCTGATTTGGTTGATCGACAAATACTTAAAAATAGTTATTTGTTTCCTGTTAATTATTTAGCTTATGAGCAATGGGGTAAAGCAGATAAGAATTTGATAGTTCCACCGATGGAATCGCTATTTACGGACGAAAAAATAGCACAGTCAAAGAGTGAGTGGCAAAAAAGATTGGAGGCATGCCCTGAGGAACATAAACCGTATTTAATTATGCAATATGCCTACCCAGTTTATAATAAGTACCGATTAAAGTAGATGTAGCTAGCTTTTTTAAAGAGCTAGCTAGTTTTATTTACTGATTTACTTTAGATTTTAGGCGGCCGGCATAATCTTTAGCAAATTGTGCTGCAATACGTCCTGAACGTGAACCTCGGTAAGTAGCCCACCGAATAGATTCTTTGGCTATGTCTTCATCATCACCCATTTCAATACCATAGGTACTTAGCCATTGGCTAACAGCGGCTAAGTATTGTTCTTGAGTAAACCCATAAACCGAAATCCATAATCCGAAGCGTTCAGAGAGAGAAACCTTCTCTTCAATGACTTCGCCCGGATGAATCTCACCTTGTTGGTCAGTACGATAACTTAGGTTATCATCAATACGTTCGGGCATTAGATGTTTACGGTTTGAGGTGGCATAAATGAGAGTATTATCTGATTTTCCTGCAATAGAACCATCTAACACGGTTTTTAGACCTTTATAACCTGTTTCTCCTTCTTCAAATGAAATATCATCACAAAAAATAATAAAGCGCTCAGGACGTCCTCTGGTTAAACTGACAATTTGAGGCAGATCCATTAAGTGTTCTTTATCAACTTCGATGAGTCGTAACCCTTGCTTGTGAAATGCATTTAAGCACGCTTTAATTAAAGAGCTTTTTCCTGTGCCTCTTGCGCCTGTTAATAAAACATTGTTGGCGGGTAACCCCTCAACAAATTGTCGTGTATTTTGTTCAATTAGTCCCTTTTGGCGATCAATATTTTTTAAATCATCGAAGCTAATTAAATTAGGTTCTTCAACAGGAATGAGTACGGGTTGTTCTACCCCATTAAAGAAACGGTGCTCCCATAGGTAAGCAATAGTATCGCCTTGTATGGTATTGTTGATGGGTGCTGGAAACGCTTGCTCTAAGCTGTTTGCAATACGTGTCAATTGCGCAAGGATTTGTTGTAAAGGTAAATCATTCATAAGTATTCTGATAGATATCTTTTGGTTGAAAATGATTGTAAATGCTTAGGTTATATTAAGCATTCTACGCCGATATGTGCTATATCTTATATTGTTTTACCTTTTGGGTAATCTAAAATAAAGATTAATTTTTTTAAAGCACTGGTAAGGGGGTATTGACCTGTACTTATCTATTGGATAGCTGATTTAATAATGGACTCTTAAATTAGATAAAAGTTGCGATAGATAGGTATTAATTCAAAAACTAATACCTATCTTTTAAGTTGAAGTTGATGGGGATTGTTATTGTTCTTGCGTTTTTTCCATTAAGGACATCAGCTGGCGGTTTCGGTAAAGGTTGTGCCCTATCTAATAAGTTAAGAACTTCTTGGTCTAATAGGGGATAGCCAGAACTTTTAACAATTCTTTTGGCCGAGAGATTTCCTTGGGTATCGATAGTGAAGTTTACAGAAACTGTGCCTTGTTGTCGTTTCTTACGGGCCATCATGGGGTAGCGTTTATACTTTGCAATATGAGCAAATAAACGAGATTGCCAAGTGATTTGTGCTTTGGAGGGACTGGTGGACGCTGTTGTTTCTGGTGCTGCGACTCGGTCAGATATTTTATCACTGGCAGCAGAAGCAGTGGACGATATTTCTGCTTTAGGCAACGTATCTTCGGTTATTTCTTTTGGTTTTTCAATAGGTTTTTCTATTGGTTTTTTCACAGGCTTTTTAATAGGCTTGGGTTTAGGTTGCTTATTAATAACCACTTTAGGTTCTGGTTTTTCTATAATGGGCTCTGGTAAAGGATCAGGCTCATCGATAGGGTCAGGCTCCTCAAGTGTTGGGTCCGATATCTGTTGTGTAATCGGGGCGGGGTCTTTTTGTGGCGTATTATTAGGTGCTTCAATGGATGGGGCTAGTTCTACCATGATTGCAGCAGGTGCAGTAAGCGGTGGTGGTGGGGCTGCATGCCAACTAAACATTAATGCAACAGCTAAACCAATGTGTAGGCCTATTACAATAATAAGCGATATAACCCAAAGAATAATCGATGAAAGTTGCTTATTTTGCATCGTTCTGAGTAGCCTCTAAACCCACCAAGCCAATTTTCAAATAGCCTGCACTTCTAAGATCATTCATGACA
Source organism: uncultured Ventosimonas sp. (assembly GCA_964395065.1). Lineage (GTDB taxonomy): Bacteria > Pseudomonadota > Gammaproteobacteria > Pseudomonadales > Pseudomonadaceae > Entomomonas. Next base: position 13,453 of record CAYNAM010000032.1, on the reverse strand, counting down.
GTAATGAGGTCTTCGTAGTTGACGGTTTTATCGGCTTGGAAGAAGATAGTTGTTTCTTTGTTGCCATTTGTTTGCTTATCAAGCTGTTCAGCCAATTGGTCATTATTATTGACTAAATCATTACCTAAATAAAGTTCATGCCCTTCTTTCAATGTTAATATAACGGGTTTTTCGGGCTTAGGCTGTGGCTTTGCGGTAGACGTAGGAAGGTCTACTTTAATATCTACTGTCGCTAATGGCGCGGCTACCATAAAAATAATAAGCAATACCAACATCACATCAATAAATGGTGTGACGTTGATTTCACTCATTACTGCGCTATCATCACTTCCTTCTTTTAGATTAATTGCCATGAATGCTAACCTATTTTGATTCAGCCGAGTGACTGCTTATGTTTGATGTGTAGTTTTCTCTATCTAAGTCTCGGCTTAATAAAAGTAGGGCCTTGGCTGAAATGTCGCTTACTAGAACTCGATAGCTATTGATAGCACGCACAAAAATGTTATAGATAATAACCGCAGGGATGGCGGCAACTAACCCCATTGCCGTGGCTAATAATGCTTCGGCAATACCAGGAGCAACAACCGCTAAGTTAGTGGTTTGTGTTTCTGCGATACCAATGAAGCTATTCATAATCCCCCATACGGTACCAAATAGACCAATAAAAGGAGAAACAGAACCGATGGTCGCTAATACACTGGTTCCAGTATTCATTTGTCGCCCACTTGCAGCGACTAGGCGGTCTTGGCGAAAAGCAGCGCGTTCTTTGATCCCCTCTTGACTGGTTGTATTAGCGGAGAGATCAAGTTCTTCTTGTATATCATTGATTAAGATATTGGTTAGGCTATTTTTAGCAAATTGATCGGAAATACTACATGCTTGTTTAAGTGTTTTTGCTCCATTTAATGAAGCCATTTCTTGGCGTAGTCGCTTTTTAGCCAGCGTAAGCTCAGTAAGTTTGGCAATAAAGATCGTCCATGTGGCTAGAGAAGCGAGGAGTAGACCAATCATTACAATCTTTACAATGATGTCTGCGTTTTTATACATTCCCCACGGAGTAAGATCATGCGTTGATGTTACGTCAGAAGCTACTGTATCGTCATTTATTGTAGAGTTAGGTGTTGGCGGTAGTGATTTTTCTTCACTGCCAGCTTCAGAAGTTGTTGCTACACTGTGTTCTATTGGCTTTGGTGGTGTAGCTGTTTCTGACTGTTGCGCAAAGCTTATAGAACTAAAACAAAGTGTTGTTACTAAAAGCATTTTTATAACAATCGATGTGTAATGACTTGATACTTTTAACATAGCTATCCAAAATTTTAATGGTTAAAAATAATAAGAATTATTCTCATTATCTCAGAATATGTTATTTAACAAAAGCCATTTTATATTTTTTTTGAGTTTTGTGTTGAATGTTTAATGCAGTTGTTAGCAAATAAACTGTTGTATACTGTTTGATATCAGTGGAGAAAGGTATTATTTATGCAGGTAACTGTTGTTGAGGGAGATTTACTAGACCAGCCTGTAGATGTGATTGTTAATGCATGGAATCGTAATATTATTCCATGGTGGCTTTTAATTCCCCAAGGGGTATCTGGTGCTATAAAAAAGCGAGCAGGTTATGCCCCTTTTTGTGAGTTGGCTAAAAAAGGGCCTATAGCTCTAGGCGGTGCAGTGATGACAGGTGCAGGAAAGTTACCTTATCAGGCCATTATACACGTTGCAGGTATTAATCTGTGTTGGTTTGCTACATGCTACTCGATAGAGCAATCTGTATTATCTGCAATGAAGATCGTTAATGAACAGCAGTTTAAGCGTATAGCGTTCCCTATCATTGGCGCAGGGGCGGGGAGTTTTAGCCAAGAAAAATCATTAAAACTGATGCAAGATACATTCAGTCAAATAGAGTCAAGTGCCCAAGTGATCATTGTAAAATTTAAACGCTAACTTAATAGGCTAACGATTTTATTTAACACCTGCCTTTTTTTGGCATTCTGCATAGAGCACATTTAGTTCTTTATTGGTGGGCGTTGTGCCTGCTTTTATTCCTTCAAGCTTAGGAATAATACAATGACAATAAGTATCAATTTGTTTGCTTGTCATTTTTTTATCAGCGCTTACTTGTGACTGTTTTTGAGCTAGCATATCTATACACATTTTTATGGTATCGTCATTGGCTAATACATTGCTTGAAGCAGCAAAGGCAATTGTTAGTAATAATATGAGCTTCATAATCTTTACCACATGAGGTGAGGTTATAAACATTATTTATACAAACGGGTTAATCAATTTATTATATAATGCATGCTCATTAAAAGGTGGAATAGCCTTATCTTTTACCTAACCATTCAATATTCGTTCAGTGAAAACAAAAAAATCCATATTTAAAAGGCTACAGCATAACCCCATTGTTTGTGTCATTATTTTATTGTTAACCGTTGCTCTTTATTATCAATTACCTGTTACAGATGATAAGTTTACTGTACGTGTTATCTCTGTCATTGATGGCGATACAGTGGATGTATTGTTTGATAATCATCGTCAGCGTATTCGCTTGGCTTATATTGATGCACCAGAAATAGGCCAGCCTTATGGTCAGAGATCTAAACAAACACTTATCGCATTAGTAAAAAATAAAATGGTAAACATTACGCTGCTTAACCAAGATAATTACCAACGAACCGTGGCTATTATCGAGGTGGATAGTATGAATATTAATCGAGAAATGGTTCGATTAGGCATGGCATGGGTGTATACCCATTACAATGATGATTTACTACTTTTGCCTTTAGAAGCTAAAGCAAAAGTGAATAAAACAGGTCTATGGCAGCAGAAAAATCCTATTGCCCCTTGGATTTATCGGCAGAGTAAAAAGTAGAAATAGGTCGTTAAAGCCTTGTAAGTGTTATTGCAAGGCGTAGGGTTTTATAAAGATTGTACATCAGCATTTTGACCACGGTTTCTTAGAAAGTGGTCCATTAAAACAATCGCCATCATCGCTTCTGCAATAGGTGTTGCTCTGATACCTACGCAAGGGTCATGTCGGCCTTTGGTGATGACATCTATTTCATTGCCTTGGGTATCTATTGAACGCCCAGGTGTAGTTATGCTAGGAGTAGGTTTCAAAGCAAGGTTGGCTACAATAGGTTGACCTGATGAGATACCTCCCAAGATGCCCCCAGCATTGTTTGATAAAAAGCCTTCTTTCGTTAATTCATCTCGGTGTTCTGTACCCCGTTGGCTTACACTCGCGAAACCGGCACCTATTTCTACACCTTTAACAGCATTAATGCTCATTAGTGCATAGGCAAGTTCTGCATCTAAACGATCAAAAATAGGTTCTCCAAGTCCTACAGGAACCCCTTCGGCAATGACTGTAATCTTAGCGCCAACAGAGTCTTGATCTCGGCGTAGCTGCTCCATGTATTTTTCGAGTTCTGGTAATAGAGCCAAATTAGGTGCGAAAAAGTGATTACCTTCAGCGTTTAATGCTTCCCAACTATCAAAAGGTATTTCAATAGGACCAAGCTGGCTCATATAACCACGTATCTTAATGCCTTGTGTCGCTAGATATTTTTTGGCAATGGCACCAGCCGCTACGCGCATTGCTGTTTCACGCGCAGACGATCGGCCACCACCGCGATAATCCCTAATACCGTATTTATGGTAGTAAGTGAAATCTGCGTGGGCAGGGCGAAAAATATCTTTAATCGCTGTATAGTCTTTGGATTTTTGATCGGTGTTACGAATTAATAAGCCGATAGGACACCCTGTTGTTACACCCTCAAAAACGCCCGATACAATTTCAACTTGATCAGCTTCTTGGCGCTGTGTGGTGAATTTGCTGCTACCAGGGCGGCGTCTATCAAGGTCGTGTTGTAAGTCTGCTTCTGTTAAGTTAAGCCCCGGTGGGCAGCCATCAATAATAGCCATTAGTGCAGGGCCATGGCTTTCTCCTGCAGTTGTAACGGTGAATAGTTTACCAATGGTATTACCCGACATAATGGCATGTTCCTTTTTAGATCGATAAAAAACGAGGCAATGGCGATATTGCCTCGCTTGGTTTTATTATTGTAGTTTCACACCTTGTAAACCGACAGATGTTCCTATTTCTTGTGCTGCGCTTGCACCAAGCTTTTTAGCAAATCTATCGAAAGGTGTATCTTCAACGGTGTAATTTTTTAAGTTGTCTACACCTATCACGTCACGAGCAACGGAGCTTGTACTACCAAAGCCATCAATTAAGCCTAGTTGTTTGGCTTGCTCACCCGACCAGATTAGACCAGAGAAAAGTTCAGGATGGTCTTGATATTTTAAACGGTCACCTCTGCCTGCTTTAACTTGGTCAATAAATTGTTGGTGGACAATATCAAGGGTTTTTTCCCAAAAAGCGACCTCATCAGGTTTCATTGGTTGGAAGGGGTCTAAGAATGCTTTGTGTGCGCCCGAGGTATAAGCACGGCGCTCAATACCAAGTTTATGAATTGCATCCACAAATCCAAAGCCCGCTGCTGTCACACCAATTGAACCTACAAGGCTTGATTTATCAGCATAAATTTCGTCTGCCGCACTGGCAATATAGTAAGCACCTGATGCGCCAAGGTCAGTAATTACTGCATACACTTTTGTTTGTGGGTAAATTTTGCGTAAACGTTTAATTTCATCATAAACGTAACCTGCCTGAACAGGTGTGCCACCTGGGCTATTGATGCGCATGATGACAGCTTTGGTATTAGGATCTCTAAATGCTGTGCGTAAGGCTTTGATTAAATTGTCTGCACTGGCATCTTGCTGATCTGCAATCATCCCTCTAACGTCAATAACTGCTGTATGTGCGCTATTGGTTGAGATATCTCCTTTAAAACTACCCATGGCTATCGCCAATAAGACAAAAAGATAAATAAATGTAAGTAGTTTAAAAAAAATGCCCCAGCGTCTTGAGCGACGTTGCTCAATGATGCTTGTTTGCAACGTTTTTTCTAATAGCTTCCAACTTTTCTCATCACTGAGCGAAACCTGAGGTTTTTGATCTTCAGACATGCTTTAATCCTAAATAGTGTATCTGTAATAATAATGCGTATTTTAAAGCTAAATCATAGCATAATTTTGCTCTAAAATTATTTTCTTTCTTTTAGAATTAAGTAAACAATTAAGGGGAAAGACAATGGCTTTTTCAAAAGCAGAAAAAGAGAAGCTACTCGCAATCAACGGCATTGGTAATACAGTAATTCAACGTTTTGAAAAAATTGGAATAGATTCTTTGTTAGCGTTATCAAAAACAAATACAGAGGATGTTATTTATCAGATAGCATCTATGTTAAAAGTAAGCTGTTGGAAAAATAGCCCTCAGGCTAGAGCTGCTGTTGATGATGCAATTCAGTTTGCGAAGATCTATTGTAATGATAAGTCAGCAAATTTAAACTGATAAAGTACTGTATTTGCATTCATGATCAAGTAGCCATTGTTTTCGATTCAGACCTCCCGCATAACCTGTGAGTTGATTATTTTTTCCAATAACTCGATGGCAGGGTACAACAATAGCAATGGGGTTGCGGTTATTGGCCATCCCCACGGCTCGGCAAGCCTGAGGGCTACCAATTTGTTTGGCTAGTTCACCATAGCTGGTTGTAGAGCCTGCTGGAATGGCTCTAAGTGCTTGCCATACTTTTTTCTGAAACTCAGTTCCGCATGCGGCAACAACTAGGGTATCAATTGCCTGAATATTTCCTGCGAAATACTCTTTAATTGTATCAATCACCGTGTGAGATTGTGCTGTTTTCTGTAAAGTTATTGTAGGGACTTGATAAAAGCGACAGAGTTGTTTCATCGTCTCTTGTCTAAACTCTTGCCAGCCCATAAATTGAAGTATGGACTTTTGATCTAACCAAATGACTAGTTCGCCGATAGGGGTGCAAATAATATGCTCATTCCATGTCAAAGTGGGCGTAGCTTTCATTGTGTTTACCTAGCTGTGGTAAAATAATAGACTATATAAAAGTATATCAATAATATTATTAGCTTGTAAGGTCAGTCTGTTAAATGAGTAATAATCTAAGTGTCGCTACTGTTTGCATTGAACCGTTAGACTTGCAATGGCAATCTAGGGCTTTAGATTTAGCTAAAGTACTAAATTTGCCAATTGGAGGAGAGGCCGATTTTTCCTTACAGGTGGGTGAATTAGGTATCCAGTTACAAAGCCAACAAGAAAAAAGTGTTGGCGCATTGAGGGTTGATTTTGTTGATGGGGCTGCTGCCCACCGCCGTAAATTTGGCGGAGGAAAGGGGCAAATGATAGCAAAGGCTATTGGCATTCAGTCGGGGAGTATCCCTAAGGTACTTGATGCCACGGCAGGTCTAGGTAGAGATGCTTTTGTCTTAGCAACTTTAGGCTGTCAGGTCACCTTAATCGAGAGACAGCCGATTGTTGCAACGCTTTTAGAAGATGGTCTTATGCGAGCTATGCTTGATGTTGAAATAGGTTCTATCATCCAACGTATGAAGCTATTAAAAGGAAGTGCAATAGATCTGATGAAGAGGTGGTCAGAGGAGACTCCGCAAGTAATTTATCTTGACCCAATGTTTCCTCACAGGGATAAATCAGCCTTGGTTAAAAAAGAAATGCGACTTTTTCGCCCATTGGTGGGAGATGATTTAGATGCTTCTAACTTATTAGAAGAAGCATTGGCGTTGGCTAGCCATCGTGTAGTAGTTAAGCGGCCACGTAAAGCTCCAGCAATTGAAGGTATCGCACCTAATTATAGTTTAGAAGGTAAAAGTAGTCGCTATGATATTTATGCAAAACGCTCATTAAAAGCCATTGGATAAGAATGTTTTATTCAATGGCAAAATTATAATGCATTAATCTCTTAAAGGTTATTGGTTACTACAATTTTCTGTTTTATCCATGCTAAGTTTTATTAAAGTATCATTGATTTTTTTCTTTTTTACAGGGTCTTTTTGCATTTTATTAATACTTTCTCTACTGCCATCAAAACCTAATGATATTAGCTTATTGGCTGCCTCTTCTTCATAGGGTAGAGTGCATGTACAGTACTTAGTAATATAAGCTTTTTCTCTTTCTTTTTCTGCATTAATTTGCTCAAGTGATTTACCCATATCAAACCTTAATTTGGTACGGGAGTTTTCTATGCACTCATTGAATAACCGGGTCTTAAGTGCAGTACTTGTAGTATTTTTACTGGTGTTACTTATAGAAGTTTTCTTATTTGAAGATTTGTTTTTGCTGATAGATGTGTCTTTGGTTTCTGATGAGTTATTTTGAGTTCCTCTGATATTTTGAGATATTTTTAATAAGTTGGAGCTTGTATCAAGAATTGTGTTATTAATTTCTGAGAAGTTTTGATTATCAGCACAACTCGTTAATATAAAAAATATACTGCTAACTACGGTTAAATTACATAAACTCCTCATTAAGTTATATCCTCAAGCATTATTTTTATTTAATAAATAACACTGTATCATTTTATTACAATGAATTGAATATAATAATGGAATAATTCATTTATAGTAGATAATAACTTAATATTTATTCTAAACTCTATAGTTGGCAAGAGCTTAAGTAGAGGTTATTACAACAATAAAAAGATAAATCACTATTCAACCCTGTAGCTTTATTTCAATAACTGTCTGTCGACTAATTTTTTCTTAGCTAAATGGTCTGAAAGATTAATTAAAATAAGGTACAAAGATAATAGGTAAATTACATCAATAAAAAAGGCTAGTAAATCAATTACTAGCCTTTCTTTGTTGGCGCAACGGACGAGACTCGAACTCGCGACCCCCTGCGTGACAGGCAGGTATTCTAACCAACTGAACTACCGCTGCAAAATTGGTGGGTGGTAACGGGATCGAACCGCTGACCCTCTGCTTGTAAGGCAGATGCTCTCCCAGCTGAGCTAACCACCCTTCGCTTTCGAAGTGTGCGCATTTTAAGGGGGGATTATAAAATATGCAAGCATTTATTTATAAAAAATGTATATATTTTATAACTTGTTGATTATTATGTATTTGCTGTTATGTTGTTTATGGTATTTTATTTCTATTATACGCGTTTTTTTGTTTGGTTAGGCTATTATGTTTATTCTTGTGTGAGTAAACGGCTTTAAAATACTTGGCTTGATGTCGGAACTAGGCTAGTATGCCTGACTTGATTTCATTAGTAGTGGGAAGCTTTCCATGTTAAAAAATAGAGTGGTTTATCCGGGAACTTTTGACCCTATTACGCGAGGCCATTTAGATATCATCGAGCGCGCTGCAAAAATGTTTGATCAGGTTGTAATAGCAGTTGCTGAAAGTCCTAAGAAGAAAACATTGTTTTCTTTAGAGAGACGAGTTATTTTGGCTAAAAAAGTAACTAACCACTTATCTAATGTTGAGGTACGAGGCTTTTCTTGCTTACTTGCTCACTTTATGACTGAAAATAATATTAATATCATTGTGAGAGGGTTGCGTGCTGTCTCTGATTTTGAGTATGAATTTCAGTTGGCTAATATGAATAGGGCGCTTGTTCCTGGATTAGAAAGTATTTTCTTAACGACATCAGAGAAGTTTTCTTATATTTCTTCAACATTTGTCAGAGAGATTTCTTCTCTGGGCGGGGACGTCAGTAAGTTTGTTGCACCTGATGTTGAGTTAGCATTAAAAGAAAAGTTTTCAAGTGATCCATGTTAAAATAACCCTTTTTTAATATTAGAAAGTTATCAACATTAAGTTGGTAGGAGTTATCATGTCATTATTTATTACCGATGACTGCATTAATTGTGATGTGTGTGAGCCTGAATGCCCTAATGAAGCGATTTCTCAGGGTGAAGAGATTTATGTTATTGACCCAAATCGTTGCACAGAATGCGTTGGGCATTATGATGAACCACAATGTCAGCAAGTTTGTCCGGTTGATTGTATACCTTTAGACCCTAACCATAAGGAAACTAAAGAACAGCTAATGGCTAAATATGAGCAGTTAATTGTTAAATCCTGATCTGAATTTTTATTATTAATGCCTTATAAAGTAGTGATTATATAGTCACTTATTAGACTAATAGCTAGTATTCAAGCGGGTTTATTCTTAGATTTTTTCAAAAAGTTACGGTACAGTAAACATACTGAGTTTGTAGGTTTAGTGATTGTTCTAGAGGTTTTTTCTCGTAGTATGATTATTTATGCTTATGGTCAGTTTGAAAATATACACATTGATTTAATCGATACATTTATAATATTAGTTAGTCTAAGGAGTTCCGACATGTCTAATCGTCAAAATGGCACTGTCAAATGGTTTAATAACGAGAAAGGTTTCGGTTTTATTTCTCAAGAGTCTGGTCCTGATTTATTTGTACATTATCGTGCTATTGAGGGGGCAGGTTTTAAGTCATTAAAAGAAGGTCAGAAAGTTAGTTTTGTTGCTACTGAAGGACAAAAAGGAATGCAAGCAGATCAGGTTCAGTTGATAGGCTAGTGGGTAGGTTTGCATTGTTGATTTTAAATTCATAAAAAGTTACAAGTATTTTAAATAAATACTTGACATAATAGTTGCAGACTAGAATAATAGCGCGCTTCGATGGCAACGTAGCTCAGTTGGTTAGAGCACGGCATTCATAATGCTGGGGTCGGTGGTTCAAGTCCACTCGTTGCTACCATGTTTTTATCCTTTATTTTAAAGGAAGCGCACTCTGTTATTTTTTAAGAGCACAATTAATTTATTAATTGTGCTTTTTTTTGCTTATAAAACAGTGGTGAGAATAGGGCTTATTTATCAGGACATAATGTGTCATGCATGGCTAAGCTCGCAAATAATATTAATGTATTTTATATAAGAGCAGGACTATAAAATTTTATTTAATATTCTTTATAGCCATGTATGCCCAAGATTTCCTCTTGCTGACAGCGATTGAGAGGGAAGCTCGCCGAATAGGGAATAGTAATCGATAGCAAATTGACTCATGTGCCAAAATCCCCAAGCCATGGCCGCATCCTGGACAGTTTGATGTATAGAGTATCGGCTTTCTAATTCACGGCGTACGGCATTGAGGCGTATGGCTTTTAAATAAGTATAGGGGCTAATGCCAAGAACTGTTTGGAAGCAGTTCTGTAATGTTCTACGGCTTATATGGAGTGATGCACAAAGACTAGCGACTGTAATGACATCTTGTGGATGACTCAGTATATAGTCGCGTGTTTTTGAAATGATTTTTAGATAGTTTTCTCGTTTACGTGATGATTTGTTGTTAACGGCTTCTGAACTAAAAAGCAGATTAATAAGATTTTCTAATAAATCTTGGCGTAGAATATTCAGTGTAGCTGGTGTTGTTGTTAGTTCAGGGGCTTCTTGTCCAGCTTTTAATGCTTGCTGTATAAGCTGACAAATACGTTGCTTTTGCTCTGGATTAACTTGTAATGTAGGGTTTGAAGTGAAGTGATTAAGTTTATCCTGTTGCTCTGGATATAATAAACTGATTTGTGAGAGTAAAACCTCTAAATCAACGACTAACCCCATGATTGTATAGTCATTAGGGGTTGTTAGTTCAAATTCTGATCCACCCTCTCTGAGGGCTATGGTATGTTGTGATATAGCATGAGAGCCAATATAGCCCTCTACTTTTTCTGTTGATGGTGGAATACCAAACCACAGCGCTTTAGGCCATACGATACAAGATTGTCGCAATGATGTATTGGTATACTCTTTAAAAAATTGAATACCCTCAAGCCAGCATTCTGTTAGCTGGCCTTTAAATATATTAGGCTTTAATTGGTCATAAAGTTGTTGCCAAGCAGTGATATTACAGGCATGTTGATAGACATCATTTGTTTGATGAACTTTGACTGTATTTAACGTAACGATAGGCGCAGGTTCTCTTGTAGAGTAAATAGAACCTGCGTTATGGCTTGGGATAAGATGATGTAAGTTTAATGGTACTCTCTTATTAACTATCATAACCACACTGTCATTATGTAAGGCAATTTTTGAAACTTACTATAGCAATTGTTGCCATAAATCATTATGAGGTCTTGGTACTACCATGCTATAAACTAGTAGCCCTTTTTCTCCAGCTGTTTGGCTTGCTATATCAACAGCGGCCTTTGTGTCTGCTACATCACCAGTTAAAACAACATAACATTTTCCACCGATACCAAATGCCATATGAATACGGACAAGTGTTACATTGGCCGCTTTGACAGCGCTATCAGCAGCCTCAATACACGCAGCAACACTATAGGTTTCTACAACGCCGAGGGCTTGTTTTTTATCTACTTGGGTAACGCCACTGATAGCAGGTAATACGGATGAGTGTATGTTAGGTAGTATAAATTGATCTACCAAAAGATGGCCTCCCACTTCTGTGCCAGTGGTAACAGATTGATTGACTGCAGCAACATCACCACCTATCATCGCAATGTATTTGCCTGGGCAGATAGTTTTCGCAGTGAGCAATGTAACATCAGCTGTTTTTAGCATGGCATCAGCAACTTCGATACCTTTAGCAATGCTATTTAATTCAACTAATCCAATGGCATGATGATTCATTTATTAAGCCTCCTGAGAAATAACAATCTTTTGATTATCAATATGTTTTATTATGCCAGCTATGCTTGCATGTACTGGTGCGCCTAGTTGACCTTCAGCCATTTCTGCAATGAGTTGGCCTTTTGTGACGCTATCGCCTACAGTTACAATTGCTTTTGCAGGTGCTCCAATATGTTGACTAAAAGGTATCGTCACTTGTTTTGGTTGCCATGGTGTTTCTAACCAAGGTGCTTTATGGTTGACTTTATCTAGATCTAAGCGAGTGATGAGGCGTTTGACTGGAAGCAAGCGGTATTTTGCCATTGGGTCAGCAGGACGAAGATCTCCCACGTATCGGGCACCTTCTTGACGGAACTGTTTTTTCAAAGATTGATTTAAACGCATAGGCGATATGTCTACAGGGCATGCATAAGCCTCGCAAATACCACACTCTGAGCAGGTTAAAGCTGCTAGTAAGATAGATGCTTCGTCTGCTTTTTGGTAGTTGACTGCACGAACAATAAGATGAGGGGGGAGTTCGTGACCAATCAGGTGACGAGGGCAAAGTTCTGTGCAAAGACAGCATTGTTCGCAAACGGTTCTTGCCATAGAAACAACGCTTTGCATATTTTGTTTTCTACGACGAATTAATAGATGATCATCAGGTAGTACTAATAACCCACCTGTTGTTTTGGTAACAGGGTCATCAAGTGATTCAACCAATGCGCCCATCATAGGGCCACCATTGATATAAGCAGGATTACTGATAGTGGGGCCTCCGGCTAAATCAAGTACCTGTTGTAGCGTTGTTCCTATTGGTACGGTCAATGTAATAGGTTGTTTAACCATTCCATTAACCGTGAGTGTGCGCTCGGTAACAGGAGTTTCATTTTCAACTGCATGAGCAATGTTAATAAGTGTTTGGACATTGTTAACTACTACGCCAACGGATAAAGGTAATGCGGCAGGAGGTACACGGCGCCCTGTAGCTAACCATATGGTAATGACTTCATCGCCGGCAGGATAAATGTCTTCAAGAATGTGCAAACGAATAGTGGAGGGGAGTATTGGCTCTAGTTGAGCAATGGCTTCGTGGTATTTTGCTTTAAGTGCAATGATGCCTTCTTTAGCCCCCGTTGCTTTCATGGCATATTGTAAACCACGAACGAGATCACTGGCTTGTCGATCAGCCAGTTGTTGGTCTACTTTAAGTAATGGTTCGCATTCTGCGCCATTGACTAAATAAATTTCAGCTTGGGCATTTAGTTTTACGTGGGTTGGAAAGCCAGCGCCTCCTGCCCCTACAATACCAGCTTGTTGAACACGTTGTCGTATTGTTTCAGCATTAATTTCAGCAATCATTTTGTAACCTCAACCAGAGAGTAACGATTACCACGTTTACGCAGTTTGCCCTGACTGATAAAGTTATCTAGTAGTCGTTTAGCATCCATACGGGGAATATTAAGGAGTGTCATTATCTCGGTAATATTACGGCCTTGAGGGTGCTCGGCAATGTAAGAGAGCAAAGCAGTTTCAGTTACTTCTGTTGTTTTTTCATCAGTGCTAATCAGGGTTGGTTCTGCTTTATCTACTTTGTCTTGTTTAGTAATTGTAACCGTAGCTTTTTTAGGTGTTATGTTGTTAGCAGGAGGATTAACTTCTGCTTGGTTCTGCTTTTGTAAACTTGTCACAAACCATTCGGTATCTGTTTCTGGACGGCCTATTTCTTTGCGCGAGATGACGATACCTACACGCCCTGCAGCCGCAACTCCTGCATCTAATGCAGCGCGGCATGCGGCTAAATCACCCTCAATGATGAGGGTAATTAAACCTGGCGGTATATGAGTTTGACTAAGTAGACGCACTTGGGCTGCTTTTAGCATTGCATCAGCGGCTTCAATACCCGCAGTGAACCCTTTTACCTCTAACAATCCTAAT
>CAYNAM010000031.1:0-23022 GCA_964395065.1 uncultured Ventosimonas sp. | reverse complement strand
GTTTCAGTTAAGATTTTTCATCAATAAAAGGATAAAATAGGCCGATAGCGTTAGATCCACCGCCTACACATGCTATAACACTATCAGGAAGCTTTCCTTGCTTCTCTAGCATTTGTTGTTTGGTTTCTTTACCTATTACAGATTGAAAGTCACGAACCATCGCAGGATAGGGATGAGGTCCCGCTACAGTACCGATGAGATAGAATGTGTTGGCAACATTAGTTACCCAGTCTCGAAGAGCCTCATTCATAGCATCTTTAAGCGTTCCTGTTCCTGATTGGACAGGAATGACTTCAGCACCTAACAATTTCATGCGAAAAACATTTGGCTGTTGGCGATCAATGTCTGTAGAACCCATATAAACAGTACATGGCAAGCCAAAGCGTGCTGTAACCGTTGCTGAGGCTACCCCATGCATTCCTGCACCTGTTTCTGCAATAATACGAGTTTTCCCCATGCGTTTGGCTAAAAGAATTTGGCCGATGCAATTATTGATTTTGTGAGCCCCTGTGTGGTTTAGCTCTTCTCGTTTAAAATAAATTTGTGCTCCGCCACAATATTTTGTAAGGCGTTCAGCAAAGTATAGTGGACTTGGTCGCCCGATATAATCACGCTGAAAATAAGTAAGCTCTTTTAGGAAGTCTTGATCGTTTTTTGCTGCTGTGTACGCTTTATCTAGATCTAAGACTAATGGCATTAGTGTCTCAGCGACATAACGGCCACCGAAGGAACCAAATAGACCATTAGTATCTGGCGCATTATAAGATGAGGGCATGAACTACTCCGCTAGCGGTATTAAAAATAATGTTAACTTTAATGTTTATTATAGCAATTTCTTTGTTTTATCATATAAATAGATTTAGGATGTATAGGATATCAAATTAATGGAAGGTTTTTTAATATGGATAAATCGATACTGTTTTTTTCTATTTACCATATAACAACACGATTAAGTTTTGAAAGTTATCTTTGGATATATTATGGATTAATTTTAATATGATATGTTGCTATTGTTATAATTTTAAATGGCTATATATAGTGAATTATGGATTATCTACTTCCTTAAGAATAAAGAGATAATCCATAATTTTAGCTATTGGTATCCAGCTTATTCATACATTACTTCATAATTTGTGGCGGCTGATACTGTTCCTGCTAAAACAGGTGATTCAGCATAGTACTTAGCTACGAATGGGATGGTAGCTGTACCACTGGAAATATCAACAGTTGATGACATTGTCGCGCTCGGACTATTAAAATTAATAATAGTGTTGCTTAAACCATCAGTAACTTGGATAGAAAGATTTTTGGCTGTTCCGGCATTTCTCAGACGGCCTGCATAATTGAAGTCTTGTCCAGCGAAGAATATGCGAGCATTTATTTTGCCAGAACAGTTTGAAAACTCTAAAGTAAATGGCGTATCACCTGTTGTAGAGCCAGTTGTTGCTAAACTTGCTTCGGTGACAGTAGGCATTACAACAACTGTTGAACCAGGATTTCCATTTAGTGAAACATTACAAGTTTGATTACTTATTCTTCCTTGAAAATGGACTACATTGGCTTGTTCTGCTGCAAGCGCAAAAGGAGTTAGACTAGTGGCTAATAAAGCACTAAATGCGATGAGTTTCATTGAAGCCTCGTTATGTGTTGAATTTATTTTGAATACTAATACTGTTTTACACTATTCCCTTAATTAGAACTGTACTAGATGCATTTATAGTTTTATAACATCATTGAATAAAATTACCGCACCCAATCTAATAAAATACATGGTAGTTTAATTAGTGCTTGTTTATTATATAATTTTTTTGTGGGGAATGGTATATCTTGTAAAAGCTTAACTATTTTTCAGTTTAAACAAAAAATGATCTAAAGAAGAATGATGTAAGATGTGTTTTTAGATATAAAAGGTACCATTAAAAATGGTACCTTTTACATTGTAACGCTATGAATTAATAAAGTGTTATTTCGCTACCTGGCCATTTAACATGAGGTGCGCCTAAAACATTTTGATCTAATTTATACAGGTCATTATAACCTACACCGTATAGCTTACCATCCTCTGTTTCATAAAATAAATGCTCTTTACCGCCACCAATTCTGGTAACAGGAGAGCTTACTGTTTCATGTAGAGTTGGTTCATTGCCATAAATCCATCTAAAAGCACTGCCCTCAGTTTGTCCCCATGTAAAGATTTTACCATCATTAGTGAGTGCACATGATCCAACATATCGAGCAAATAGCTGTTTTACACCAGTCATAATAACAATAGGTTGATCGCTATAATTCGCTGTGCTAGGAGAGCTACAGCCTAGAGCGGCTCTAAGCCCCCAACCAATTACAGTGCCATCATTTAGTAAAGCTTCACCCCAGCCATTACCTCCTGAAATGTAAATGATTCGTTCAGCATATTGATCTAAATTAGTAACCCGTGTTGGCTGTGTGATAATGTTTTGAACACCGTATGGCGTACCTTTTAATCCTAAACCACTAGCCTCATTATCACCCCATGCCCATACATGATTTTGATCAGTTACAGCAAATCCGCCTTCATAGGCTGAGCCAATTAAGCGAGCTGTTTCACCACCTAGGTTTACTTGAACAGGCGTTTTACTATTACGTCGTGAGCCATCTCCAAGTTGTCCATAAAGATTATGTCCCCAGGTCCAGACTTGGCCAGATGTATCAAGCGCAGCAGAACAATATTCACCTGCGCTAATTTGTATAGCATTTGATAGGATTTTTTGGGGGGTTGACACATAGGTTGCTTGACTACCAGCTTCGCCATATATGTTTTGTCCCCATCCCCAAACATCACCTCCAATTTTTCTAGATGATTCGATCATGCCACTTAAAGCTAGTAAATGATAGGCACCACCAACGAGTTGGGCTACATTAGATAATCCATTTACTTTTTGTGGCTTTGTTTTCATATTTACAGTTTGTTGACCATTACCTTGTTGGGCTGAACCACGGAATCCCCATACATAGACATCACCTTGCTTATCAATAACTGCCCCTGTCGTGATCAAATCTCCTTCTGAGATTAGTTTAGGCATTGTTAAAGATGGCTGCATACCTCCTTCAATTCGTGCAACGATATTGTAGAGGCCACTAGCATTGAGAGGCTTATTCAATGTGACAGAGTAAGTAGTACCTGCTGTTACATCAAAAGTTAACTCGTAAAAATCACTACCTAATGACTCTTGAGTACCACTGTTATTAACTTTTAGATCAGGAATGAAGCTACCTTTTCCGTCAACAGTAACGGTCATCTTGCCTGATACACGTGGTTTAAATATAAAGGTTGGTGTTTCTTTATTTTCTATGGCAAGATGGTAAAAAATAATACCTGTTGGTAAATTAATTTCAGTGACAGTAAATAATCTATTATCTTGATTTAAATAGTTAGCTAAGCTGAGCCACTCAGACTCTGAGTCTGGATCTTCGATAAATGCATAGCTAACGCCGCCTTTTAGAACGTCTTCAATTACTTGGTCTAGAGGTGTTCTATCTCTTGTTGTATTCGTCATAAAATATCCTTCTTTACATTGTTCTGTTAACCTTTAAAAAATTAAAGGAAGTTACCGCTTTGATATGTTGTTATATTTTTCAAAGCGAGAACATTGTAAAGAGGATTGTAGGTCTGAAACCTGAACGCTTAGTATATTAAAAATCTGAAAGTATATAAACTAAGCGTACTGTATCCGTTTTTAATGTTAAGTCAGAAGTTCCCCAACTTTTATGGATAGTCATATGTAATAAGTTACCTTCTATTTTTTTGAAAGCACCTTTATAAACTGCACCACTAGTTGTGTGAATCTCAATTTTCTTATTAAATGCTTGCTTATTAAGTTGATCTATTGTTGTTAGTAGTCGTTCAGTAGATTGAATGGTAGGTATATTGTTTTTTGCATTTTTTTGTGCTGACCTTCTAGAAAGCGCTTCAGCTGTAGTCCATTCAAACTCGATAGGAACATCTTTTCCATTAACTTTTAAGCTTGGACGAATAAGATCAATAACAGCCTGCTCGCTCATGTTTTTGAGCTCGTCAAAAGAAATATCGCCTTTAGGATTTGTAGCGAAATAGAGATTGTTAGGTTTTTTCTGATACTCATTAAGAGCATTTATGATATTGTCTGATAATGTTAGCTCTAGGTTAGAAACAGTATCCTTATCCAAATTTTCTCTACTGAAGTAGGGAGGAAGACTATCCATGTATTCTTTTAAAGAGATATTTTCTTGTTTAGCACAGTAATTATAAAGTTTTTCTTGAAGGATGTTATCTTTTATATTAATTTGGAACTCAGGTACTATGTTCTTTTTAGCCGCTGGATTAATAATAGAATTATTCCCGTAGAAGGATAGAGAAACTTGTAATGCATCTCGCATATTCATATTAGCATCCAGTTGGATTCGTGTATTAGATATTTTTTTATAACCCATAGCGATGTCAAAAATAAAATGTTTGTATCCCATGTTGTTATAATCTTGTGTAGTTATTCTATTTATTTTACCGCATGGAATAGAAAGAGAATCATTAAAAAAATTATTTGCTTGTGCATTTGTATGCAGTGATTCAATATTAATTTTTATACCTTTGATGTTTAGAGTTAATTCATTCGGGATTTTGCTCCCCCAATTTTTTGCAATAAGGAGCAGTAATTCAAAAATATTATTAGATACTAACTCAATTTTTTCAATTTTGACATTTTGTCCGTTGATAAGTAAGTTGATATTATCAAGACTTGTGCTACCCGCTAAAGAAGTACTAATGCCTGTGTAGTTAAAAGCGCCAGGGGGGAGAGCATTTTGTATATCTTTCGCAGTTTTTTCAGTATAGTACCATAGTAAGGCTTTCGTTCCACCTAGTATTATAAAGACAACTAGAATGATTAAAAGACATAAGTTACGTAACTTTCTCATGTAATGGCCTGTATCCTTTTGCTTGTTATCTGCTCTGTAATATTTTCTAATAATAGAATATTATATAGAGAACGTCTATAGAGGGTATTGCTTGATATTTTTAGTTTAGTCAGTACTTAAAAACCAGGACCATATTTTATAGGCAGTCTATTTAATTTAATTTAATTGATGTATCCTTTATGTATATAAAAATCATTTCAAATGTTTAGACCATGCATTGGTTATTTAATAGAAAGTATACGGATCTGTGAGTTATTTATCGATAGAGTTTAGTGTTGTTTTTCCGATCTTTTTTTTATTGTATTGGATACTCATTAAAAAGCCTGCCTTCCAAAATGTATTGCTGCTAATGGCAAGCTATGCAATTGTCGCAACATTTGATATAAAATTTCTAGCTATCTTAGTGACATACAGTGTAGTTTTATATGTTTTGTCATTTCCTATCTACCATAGTAAAAAAAGAAGCGGCCTCTGGTTAGCTTTGGCTATTTCAGTGGCTATCATTAACTTGTGCTTTTTTAAATATTTTGATTTTTTCAGAGTACAAGTACAATCCATGGTTAATACTTTAGGTATAAATTATGCTATTCCGGGGGTTGAAATTTTGTTACCCATCGGTATTTCTTTTTATACTTTTCACTCGATTAGTTATTTAGTGTCTTTGAGAAAAAAAGAGATTTCTATTCCTTCACCGATTAATTTTGCATTATTTTTATCTTTTTTTCCTAGCTTAATTGCTGGGCCTATCAACAGAGCGAAGGACTTTTTACCACAGATTCAAGTGAAACAGCCAAGAGAGGTTGGTAGTTATAATAAGGCATTTGTATTGGTTTTATTAGCCTTAATAAAGGTACTTTGTTTAAACACTGTATTAGCCGATAATTTTGTGGATCCGGTTTTTGCTAACCCAAGTAGTTATAATTCATTAGATATTTTACTGGGTATCTATGCTTATGCATTACAAATCTTTTTTAACTTTTCAGGTTATACAGACCTTGTAACGGCAATAGCACTCTTATTAGGATTTAATTTACCTAAAAACTTCAACATGCCTTATTTTGCTAACAATTTGAGAGATTTTTGGCAACGTTGGCACATGAGTCTTTCATCTTGGATAAGAGATTATCTCTATATTCCTTTGGGGGGGAGCCATAAAGGTTTTATTCGTACACAGGTCAACTTATTTATTGCTATGACTTTATCAGGCCTATGGCATGGTGCTAGTTTTGCTTTTATTATTTGGGGTATTATTCATGCAATAGGCGTAGTATTATTAAACTTGGGGGACCGTTATTTAGGACGAAATTATTTAACTAATTTTTCGCCGTGGTTGGCACGTTTCATTACTTTTCAATATGTTTGTGTGGCTTGGGTGTTTTTTAGATCTGCAACCATGTCGGATGCTTTTGAATTACTCAATGCGTTTGTATATAACTTTACAAGTGTTGCCTTGAGTTTTAATATATTCCTATATTTCCCACTACTATTGTTGGCCTTTTTTGCTTATCCTCTTTTAGCAAAACTACCTCCATTGTTGATTCAATTATTAGATCGAGTTTCTTGGATATATTTACCTATTATTTGGGTCATTATTTTGTTATTGGTATTAACAACAGCGCCTGCGGGTATTCCTAACTTTATTTATGCAAGTTTCTAGATATGATGGTAGCTAATAAGAAAGCCTTAAAAACATTTTATTTATTGCTGGTAACCTTGTTGTTACTATTATGGTTGGAGCAGCGCTCAATAAATGCTTATTGGATACAAACATATCATCAAAATAGTCCTCTAGCTATTTTTGATCATAGCGATGTTTGGCGTAAAGGTGGAGATATTGCTGGCTTTTTAGGCTCACATTTAGATGTAATTCAAAATAAAATAAAGGATACTAATGAGGAGATTATTATTGGTTTTAATGATAGGCTCTTTAAATCCATAGAACATTATTTTGAGGGAAGAGTAAAATATAAATTACTCCTCGATATGTCAGCAATATATCGTACAGATACATATTATATTTTTCCAAAAAAAATGTTTATTAATATTGTTGCTCTGGATGAGGAACAAAAAATAAATGAAGTATCTAGCACAGATAATCTGTTAGTTATTAATAAAAAAGAAATATTGAATCCTTTAGTAGGGGCTAAGGAAGACTCACGATTATTGATCGAAAAAGGGCAAAAGGTTTTTTTTGTTGGAGACTCTCTAATGCAGGGGGTCGCACCTCATGTAATGAGAACTCTGCTAAAGCAACATGGTATTGAAAGTATTAATTTAAGTAAGCAGAGTACAGGGCTATCGTATCCTAAATTTTATAATTGGCCAGAGGTGGCAAGGGATACTTTTATAAAAAATCCAGATATTAAGTTAATGGTTGTTTTTATGGGGCCAAATGATCCCTGGGATTTTCCTGTGGTGAGGAGTAAACGGTTTTTTAAATTCAAAACGCCTGAGTGGGAGGGAGTATACCGAACACGTATTCAACAGCTTATTAATGCAGCTACTGATCATGGTGCTAAAGTGCTATGGATAGGTGCTCCCAATGTTAAGGGTGACAGATTGAATGAGGGTATGATATACCTTAATACAATTTATCAATCACAAGTGAGCATAGCTAAGCAGCATTACACTATTTCTAATGATGTTCTTGGTATGTTTGATAATAAGTTCGTTAAGTTTATGCAAGTACCCAATAAGGGTAACGTAACGTTACGAACTGATGATGGAACACATTTCACCACGATAGGGCAAAAGCGTATAGCCGATAAAATTATATCTTTATTGCGCTTTGTAGATGTTACGGAGCCTATAAATTAATGAAAAAACTAAGGCGGTTGATAGGAGTTATACTGATAGTAGGATTTATTTTTTCTACATCTGCACGAGCAGTCGAGTATTTGGCTAAGCCCTCTCCTATTATTAATTTTGATGAACCTAATTTGTATAAATTAAAAAATAAGCTAGTCAGTGTTAAAGATAAAGTAGCTCCACCAGATTCTGTTTTAAGGATTACTCAGCTTGGTGACTCCCATACAGCAGCAGATATTTTTACAGGTTCTTTAAGACAAAACTTCCAACGAGATTATGGTAGTGCAGGTATTGGGTGGATCAGTCCAATCAATGTATATGGGCAACGTAATACACAAGTCTACTATAATGCGTTGGATTGGACATTAACTTCCAGTCGCTCAACAACCGGTGATGATTATCCAATGGGAGGTTTTATTGCCTCTCCTGCTGTTGCCAATGCGCAATTAACAATCAACTATAATATAGATGAAAAACCTAGCTTATGGAATGCAACTTTCTTAGTGAAGCAATTAAAGAAAGGGGAAACACTTAAATTAATTGATGGCATGAATTATCAAATTGAGCTAGATACAAAAGGAAAAACAGGATGGCAATATATCAGTGCTTTTGTGATGCTTCCTTTAACGATTACTGCCGACTCTGCTGAATCTGCGAAGTTAGGAGGTATTTGGTTAGAAAAAAATGGTGAGCCTGGGGTCGTAGTATCACCTATTGCCTTAAACGGAGCTAAGCAATCAATTTGGAATCATTGGCGTAGTGATTGGATTAATGATTTAGCTAAAACAAAAAGTGATCTTATTATTATTGCTTATGGAACAAATGAGGCCTTTGAAACACCTTTTAATGCTGCAAAATATAAGCAGTTTTTAATAGACGGTATTAAAGAGATTCGTAGAAAGTCGCCAGCAAGTGTGATTTTAATTATTTCTCCTCCTGATAGCATGCTAAGAAATAAAATGAGACGAAATGTTTCGTGTCAAACTATGCAACCGCCAAACTTAACAGCTATCCGTATATTGCAGAAAGAAGTAGCAAAACAGCAGCATACACTGTATTGGGATTGGTCTTTGGTGATGGGGGGAGGGTGTGGCATGAGAAACTGGGTTGCTAAAGGACTAGGTAGTAAGGATTATATACATTTAACAGCAAATGGATATCAGCAGAGTGCTAGTCAACTGTATAAATCGTTGTCTGAGCTGTTAAGATAATATATTTCTTAGTCTTGTTACACTATAATACTTTATAATTTATAGCGGAGTAGTTTTTTATCAGACTATTTTGCATTATCCTTTTATCTATTAAGTGTGAGTAGAATGCCACATTTTTTGCGTAGTCCTTACTGGTTATTTTTGTTGTTATTAGTCTTACTGTTTGGGCTACAATACCGGTTATGGTTTGGTGAAAATGGCATTTATCAAACTGCAGAGTTAAAAAAGAAAATAGAAATACAGCAACTAGAAAATAAAAAGCTATTAGAGAAGAATCAACGATTAGAGGCAGAGGTCGTGGAGTTAAAAAAAGGTACTGAGACCATTGAAGAAAAGGCTAGGCACGACTTAGGTATGGTTAAAGATGGTGAAACACTCTACATTGTGCCTAATGAAAAATAATAAATTACCTCACTTTTGGGTAGTTATTCCCGCGGCCGGTATTGGTCGCAGGATGCGTTCAAATATTCCTAAACAATATATGAAGTTAGGTAACTTAACAGTTCTCGAGCATACCATTGCATGCTTTTTAGATCATCCGCAGTTGTTAGGAGTTGTTGTTTGCTTATCAAAAGATGATTTTTATTGGTCAGAGTTGCCTGTGAGTAAGCACCCCATGATTCAAGTTGCTGAAGGTGGAGGGGAGCGCGCTGATTCAGTTTTATCTGGACTTATGGCTTTATCAGCGCGGACTAAGTCAGATGACTGGGTGCTTGTTCACGATGCTGCAAGGCCAAACTTGACTAGAGAGGATTTAGATAAATTGTTATTTATTGCCGGTGGAGACGTTGTAGGCGGACTATTGGCAACGCCTGCGAGAGATACGCTTAAACAGGTAGATAGTCAAGGTCGTGCCACAAGAACGCTAGATAGAAGTGTGATTTGGCAAGCACTGACGCCTCAAATGTTTCGTTTAAAACAACTAATCTCTGCATTACAACAAGCGTACAAAATGCGGTCGGTCATTACAGATGAGGCATCTGCTATTGAAGCCATGGGTTTGTCACCATTATTAGTTGAAGGACGTAGTGATAATTTAAAAATAACTCAGCCCGAGGATATTCAAAGATTAGCCCCCTATTTTTTAACAACGAAATAAGTAGTAATATTTATATATTGCTTTATGATGCGTTGATATTCAACTGTAAATATCTCTAAAGAGAAAAGTTTATGAGAACAACAAAACAGACCACGCTAATAAAAATGGCGGCTATAGCCTCAGTAACAACGGCTATTGTGCTTTTATTAATAAAGGCAGTTGCTTGGTGGTTTAGTGGTTCAGTCAGTTTACTAGCAGGATTAGCAGATTCTGCATTAGACAGTTTAGCTTCACTGCTCAATTTAATAGCAATTACTATTGCGTTAAGGCCTGCCGATTTTAATCATCGTTTTGGGCATGGAAAAGCTGAAGCTCTAGCGGGATTAGCACAATCTGTATTCATCTTGATTAGCGCGCTCTTTATATGTTGGGAGGGTGTCAAACACTTAATTAATCCTGTCGCAATAGAAAATACTAGCTGGGGTATTATTGTGATGACTTTTTCATTAGCGGTTACTTTAGTTTTAGTGGGTTTCCAGCGTTATGTAATTAAGCAGACTGGTTCGACGGCTATCACAGCAGACTCATTACATTATAAAACGGATATTTTAGTCAATATCAGTATTTTATGTGCTTTGCTTCTTAGTTTATATGGCTGGCAAAGGTTTGATGCAATTTTTGGTATATTAATTAGCTTTTATATTTTGTGGAGTTCTCTTGAAGTTGGAAAGGAGGCTATAGAGATTTTGATGGATAAGGAGCTGCCAAAAGAAATAACAGAAGAGATGGTTCAGATTGCTAAATCAATACCACAAGTTCTCAATGTTCATGATTTAAAAACACGTAAATCAGGAACGCAATGGTTTATTCAGCTACATGTTGAGCTTCCCTCATCAATGACGCTAGATGAAGCCCACCATCATTGTATAATGGTAAGAAAGCTATTACAGGAGCGCTGGCCTTCATCGGATGTAATCATACATGCAGATCCTCGATAATGACTATTTATACAATATCTTAATAGATAATTATCAGGTAAAATAATAACTAAAATTATATTGTAATTTAAGTATTTAGAAGGAAAGTTTGTGATGAAATATTTGATAACTGCACTAGGGTTGGTAGGTGCTATATATACTTTGCCTGCACAGGCTTTTGAGTCTACTACAGATATTGTTGTACGCTCATTGTATGCCACTCAGCAGGTTAGTTCTAGCTTTTCTAATGATAAGATTATTCTTGCTGCAAAGGGTGATGCAGCAACTTTTGTTGCAACTAGTGGAGAGGTTCGTGGTACTCATATTGAGGCAGCAATTCATAGAATACGTACACAGTACCCAGACTTGAAAGTAACAGATATCGAGTTGGCAGAAGCTATACTTGCTCAATAGAGTATTAAAATATGAAGAATTCATTATATGTCGTGCTTAGCTTATCAATAGTATTAGTTGCATCTAATGCCCATGCTATAGACCAAACAAAAAATGCTTTAAACATTACTACAAGAGCATTTGGTAGAAGTGTTGATTTTACTTCAGACACAACTACATCTACACGGGATAAGCTTAAGTTAGTTGAGGTGGCAAAGCAGGATGCAGCCGCTTATATTGGATCAGATGGAAAGATACAAGGTCCTTATTTAACGAAAGCATTTGAAATTATTCGTGCGGATTATCCTCAAGCAAAAAATATGTCAGATATCGAGTTGGCAAAAGCAGTGTTAGCAATATAGGTGATTAGCATTTTTAAATATTGTCTTGCTACTATTAGTATTTTAATTTGTAGTAGCTACTGTTGTGCAGAGCTTTCTTTATCTCTCAATAAAAAAAACTTATCAAAACAAGAGATACAAGTATCTACTCAGCTTCTTGATGAAGCGCGCGCGATATTTCCGCCTTCTTTCATCAATAGCTTTTCCCATCCAGTAGTAATTAAGTGGTCAGAAAGCTTACCTTTTGATACCTATGGTCGAACTGACGGACGTTATGCACTGCTATTAAATAAAAGATTGTTACCCTTGTTGATTGATGGCAGTGCGGCAAAAATTGAAAATAATCGCCCTCATAAGACAGTGCGTAAAGAGTTGCTTGCAACTGTTATTCACGAGTTATCACATTTATATGATGATGGGGGATTTTTTACTGCTACGCAAAAACCACAAATTTATTATTGCCAACGTTTAGCTAAGACTCAAGGAAATGATGAGTTGCCTGATTATTGCCTAGGTTTTTTAGAACGGCATTTTAGTATAAGTGATGATGCAAGTTTTTTAGATTTAGCAGGATGGCCATTACTGATTGGTGAAAAAGAGCTGCGGGATAATCAAAATGCTCGTGTTGACAGAACACCTGATCGGTATGAGTTAACTAATCCTAAAGAGTTTATGGCGGTGAATATGGAGTATTTTTTATTAGATAAGGAGTATGCTTGCCGTCGTCCAAGATTAAATAGTTGGTTTATAAAGCATTTTAATTGGCAACCACCACAGCAGCAGTCTTGTACGAGAGATTATGTTTATTTATTTGCTAATGATGAGCCTAATAAGTCACCATTAGAGTATCTAGATCCTGAACGTGTTTATGAAGTGGATTATTTATTTGCCACCGCCAATAGTGACTGGATGAGCCGTTGGGGGCATAGCATGCTACGTTTGGTCATTTGTGCTCCCGATAGACCTCGTGGCCCAGATTGCCGTTTGGATCTGGAGTATCACCGTGTTTTATCTTATCGAGCCTTTATAAATGACCTCCAAATATCGAGTATTAAAGGGTTGATTGGAAACTATCCTTCAAGACTTTTTATTCTACCTTTAAATCAAGTTGTTGATGAGTATACTAAACTAGAGTGGCGACCTTTAGAATCTGTTCCTCTGAGGTTATCACGTGATCAGATAGAGTCACTTGTTGAGCAGGCAATAGAACTTCACTGGAGCTATGACGGTAATTACTATTTTTTGACAAATAACTGCGCTGTAGAAACATTAAAGCTATTGCGGACAGGTACAGAGCTTCAGAGCCTAAAAACGCTTAATACACTCACGCCGAGTGGTTTGTTGGGCTTGTTAGAGTCAAGAGGGCTTGCAGATGGTTCTGTGCTTAAAGACAGGCAGAGGGCGATGCGATTGGGTTACTTTTTTGACTCATATCGTGATCGTTATGAAATGATGTTTCAAGTCATTAAACAAACATTGCCTATTTCTGATAGCTCTGTAGAAGAATGGTTGCAACGCTCTGCGCACTCAAGGCGGCAGTTTTTTAAACAGGCAGATTTACGTAGCAGTGCTGCCCTGATATTATTAGAGCAGGCGGCCATACGTAGACAGACACTATTAGTTTATCAAATATTAAAAGAGCGATACTTAAAGCCTGTTGTTCGTTCTAGTAAGCAACCAGATTTAGTAAAGGCAGAGCGAAGTATTCAGCAGCTAATTGAACGTAGTGCATTTTTAACACGCCCAGCAGGACTGTTAAAAAATGGTTATGGTTTACCATTACCTAATGAAGTTGTAGTTTTATCAAAAGATAGTTTAGTTAAACAACAACAGCTAGATGAGGTTATGTTGTCTTTACGTGATCAAATTAAAATGTTATTGCCTGCTGAATTGGTTAAGGAATTAGAGGGCACAGAGAAAAATATCAGTTTGCTCAGTGGGCACTTAAGAGCTTTACATAGAGCGGATGGCGGACTAGAGTTACAGTCTTTAAAAGAATAACGAATTAAAAAAGACATAATAAAATCGATAGGCATAAAGATGTATGTTCAATGGTTAAAAAAAATTTCTGATAAATTGCATCCAAGAGCATGGGATTTTGTACAATTGATAAGGCTTGAAAAGCCAATAGGTATTTATTTGTTGCTTTGGCCGACACTAACTGCCTTATGGATTGCAGGCAATGGAAAACCTTCTATTAAAAATATTATTATTTTCTTCATAGGTGTTGTGCTAATGCGATCAGCGGGTTGTATTATTAATGACTTCGCTGATCGTGATTTTGATGGTTATGTGGCACGCACTAAAGCAAGGCCTTTAGCAGGAAAAAGAATATCTTCAAAAGAGGCTTTTGTATTCTTTTTTATTTTATTATTGATTTGCTTCCTACTAGCGATGTGCACTAATTTGACAACTATTTATTTGTCCTTTGGTGCAGTGGCCATTGCTGCAACCTATCCATTTATGAAGCGTTTTACACATTACCCTCAAGTGGTTTTAGGCGCGGCCTATTCGTGGGGAATTTTAATGACATTTACAGCACAAGCCAGTCTTTTACCTTGGTATGGATGGATTCTTTTTTTTGCTAATGTGGCATGGACGATAGGTTTTGATACTTATTATGCAATGTCTGATCGAGAAGATGATTTAAAAATAGGTATAAAGTCAACAGCTATTGCTTTTGGTGAAAATGATCGCACAATTATTCTTATTTTACAGTGTATTAACTTACTTGGTTTCATAGTTGTTGGAGTATACTTGGAGTTCAATGTTTATTTCTATGCAGGTGTTGTTATTGCAATGCTATGCTTTATTTGGGAGTATAAATCTACAACGGACTTAAATCCTATAGGTTGTTTTAAAGCTTTTCTGCATAATCATTGGGCAGGGTTTGCTATTTTTCTAGGGGTAATTGTAAATTACATGATGAAATAATAAATTTTTGTTCAGAGTACTTGCACATAATGTTAATAGACTGCATGATATAGCGCTTTATTAATAACAGTTAAAAAATATGGACCCTGATACGAACAGCTTGCTTTTTTATTCCTCCGATATTTTATTAGTCTTATTTGCTCTATTTCTAGTATTACTTAATGGTTTTTTTGTTGGTGCTGAGTTTGCTATGGTCAAACTGCGTGCTACGCGCGTAGAGAGTTTGGCTGAGGTAAATGGTTGGCGTGGGCGTATTCTTAAGAAAGTACATAATCAATTAGATGCCTATTTATCTGCTTGTCAGTTAGGAATTACTTTAGCGTCTCTTGGATTAGGTTGGGTGGGGGAACCTGCTTTTGCAGAGTTGATTACGCCCGTTTTGAATATGCTGAATATAAAATCGCCAGAGGTTATTAAGGGGATTTCTTTTTTCACAGCCTTTTTTGTTATTTCATACTTGCATATTGTTGTTGGTGAGTTAGCACCTAAATCTTGGGCGATTAGACAGCCAGAGAAACTATCACTATGGACAGCTGTGCCGTTGTATTTGTTTTATTGGAGTATGTATCCTGCTATTTGGTTACTTAACCACAGTGCAAATGCTATTTTGCGGATAGCGGGGCAGGCTGAGGTAAATGATAGTGAGCATTATTATACGCGAGATGAGTTAAAGCTTATTTTGCATTCTAAAGGTGCTCGAAATGCTCAAAGTGGTGAAATGCAAGTCCTTGCCTCTGTAGTTGAAATGGCTGAGTTAGAGGTTGTTGATTGGGCAAATTCTCGGGAAGATTTAATTTATATTGAGTCGACAGCCTCTTTAGATGATGTTTTAGAAATAGTAAAACGCTATAAATACAGTCGTTATCCTATTTATGATGTAGAGACTACGGAGTTTATTAGTATATTACATATTAAGGATTTACTATTAGAGCTAGCTACTGCGCACAGTGAAGAAGTTGATTTTAAGCTTGATCTTGAGGATTTATCACGCCCTATTGAGAAGGTTTCTAAAAGGATGCCTTTGGGAAGTTTGCTCGAACATTTTAAGCAAGGGGGAGTACATTTTGCTTTGGTTGAGGAGGCAGATGGTAAAGTGGTTGGCTTCTTAACAATGGAGGATGTGTTAGAAGTATTAGTTGGTGACATTCAAGATGAGCATAGAAAGACAGAGCGTGGAGTTTTAGCGTTCCAACCAGGAAAGCTGCTAGTTAGAGGTGATACACCACTGTTTAAAATTGAACGCTTGTTGGGGGTTGACCTTGATCATGTTGCCGCTGAAACTATGGCGGGGCTAATCTATGAGACACTTGGGCGTGTTCCTCAAGAGGAAGAGGTTCTTGAGACTGATGGCTTAAGTATTACAGTCAAAAAGATGAAAGGACCAAGAATTTTGTTGGCTAAGGTAACTAGACTCGAAGAAAATAACTTTCATAAATGACATGGTGTAGGCAATTAGTTATTATTTTCTCTATAAATAGTTTTGCTATTAACGGGTTGAGTGAACTCATAGGGGATAGATATGACGGACATGCCTACATTGCGCTGAATGACAAAGTGTAAATGTGGGCCTGTGCTGCGGCCTGTATTTCCTGATAAAGCAATCAGGTCACCTACTTTGACTTGATCTCCTTCTTTTGGGGAAATAGATCCCCTTTTGAGATGTAAATAGACACTCATCGTTCCATCACTATGCAATATACGGATAAAGTTTCCTGATGGGTTATCCCCTTTACCTGTTTGACTATTTTCAACTTTTACAACTACACCTGAGCGTGCTGCAATGATGGGCGTTCCTTCAGGCATGCTAATGTCTCTTGCATAGCGCCCTTTGGGGCCAGTATGGCTAAACTTTCCTGATGGCCCCTGTGACTGATAAAATGGGCCTCCCCTCCAAGGTAGAGGGTATCTATACGTTTCTGGTTTAAGTCTTGGATCTCCTAATGCATAGGAAAGTACAGGTTTATAATGCATAGGTTTTGATTTATCATAAGGGGCTAACGTTACTAAACGTATTTCTTTCCTTGCAGGTAATATCCAGTGTAATTCTTTGTTGTTTGCGCCAACAACATTGACTAGCTCTTCCAGTTTTAAACGAATTTCGACAGGGGCATACAGATCATTTCTTATCTTTAGGGTTTCGCCGCCCGCATGTTTTACAATATTTAAATGGACTTGATTTTCGATATGTTCAATAATTTCATCGCTGAAGTCAACCGTTTTTGATCCAGGGAGTGCTTGGTCTGTATAGGTGACAACACCATTTTTATCTATGTGTTGATATATGGGGATGGCTACAACATAACAAGAACAGCAAAATAAGAGTGCAAAAAGAAATTTATCTTGCCTTAAACCAGTAATCATATCTCTTATAATCCCAAATCTATAATAAGCGGTGTACAATCTACATTAAAATAAATCAGGTGTTATCCTATTATTTATTCGTAACAATATTATATAATAGCCTCTAACTAGTAGTAGTGAAAATTCTTAATTATTTATTGACGTCGCATAGTATATTTTATTATCAAAAATGAAGTAGTGTACGTTACAGTTTATGTTCAAAAAGGAGTATATATGAAATATACTATTTTATTAATATCAAGCTTATTGACCTTCTCAGCTGTTGCACAAACAACTTATCGTTGGGTCGACTCAAAAGGACAGGTTCACTATAGCTCAAAACCCCCTGCGACAGTTGATACCAATATTAAAAAACCAGAACCTCATGAGGAAACAACAGCATCATTAGCTGCAAGACTTCGAGCAGAGGAAAAAGCAAAGCAAGATGATAAGAAAGAGCAAGTTAAAGATAGCTCGATAGATAAAAAGGCAGTTGATGATAAGCAGGCAGCTTATAATCAGGCGGCTCAACAAAAAGCAGCTCAAGATGAGAAGCAGTTAAAAGTAGCTTGTGAAAGTATGAGGAAAGATTTAGCTACTTATACCAATTATCCTCGAGCTAAAGTTAATGTGGATGGGGTGGTGAGACGCTTAACCCCTGATGAGCTAGCAGCCAAAGTTAATGATTTACAAAGTAAAATTAAAGATAATTGCCAAGATTACTAGATGTTATTTTCAACCTGAAACCCAAAGAGTTCGATGTTTTATATTGATGATTTATAAGACTTTGGTGAAATATTCTAAAATATTCTTAAATTTTGCAATTTTATTTTAAAGCGAAACGTTTGCTTTGGTTAAGTTTAATTTTTATAGCGAATTTGTCCCTATGGGGCTAATAGCACTTGACTTATGAACCATTAACTACAACAATAATAGTCAAAGCACTAATTATTGTTAGTTTGTAAATAGCAGAATTAGTAACATGGCGCTTACCGGCGCCGACTTAGTTTACCCAAAATGCGTTACCTCGCTTCGGGTTAGAAAATTCGCCATAATGAGTTTTCTTAAGTTTATTAGCTAGCAGCTGATATAGTCGGCGATTATTTTCGTGCATGTTATGCTGGTGAAGAACTTATCTACCTAAATTTAGTGAGTAATAGCTTAAAGAGGTAAACGAGCGTGGAATTATTATCTGGCGCGGAAATGGTTGTTCGTTTTTTACGCGACGAAGGTGTAAAGTATATATACGGATATCCAGGTGGCGCATTATTGCATCTTTATGATGCGTTATTCAAAGAAAAAGAACTGACACATATTTTAGTTCGTCATGAGCAAGCAGCAACTCATATGGCTGATGGCTATGCCCGAGCAACGGGTAAGGCTGGAGTGGTCTTTGTTACATCGGGGCCAGGTGCAACAAATGCTATTACAGGAATAGCTACAGCCTTTATGGATTCTATTCCAATGGTTGTTATTTCTGGGCAAGTAGCAACCTCATTAATAGGTTCTGATGCCTTTCAAGAAGTTGATATGGCTGGCGTTTCAAGACCGATTGTAAAGCATAGTTTTATGGTTAGACATGCATCAGAAATTCCTGAGATTATGCGAAAAGCTTTCTATATTGCAGAATCAGGAAGGCCTGGTCCTGTGGTTATTGATATTCCAAAGGATACCTGTAATCCTGCGGAAAAGTTTGAATATGTTTTTCCAAAACAGGTTAAGTTACGGTCTTATAATCCTGTTCAACGTGGACATTCTGGGCAAATTCGTAAAGCTGCAGAATTATTACTTTCAGCAAAAAGACCCGTAATTTGCTCTGGTGGTGGAGTAATTCTAGGCTTTGCTTCCGCCCAACTCACAGAGTTAGCTCGTAAATTGAACTTACCTGTTGCCAATACATTAATGGGACTTGGTGGTTATCCTGGATCAGATAAACAATTTATTGGTATGCCAGGTATGCATGGCAGTTATACTGCTAATATGTCTATGCATCATAGTGATGTTATTCTTGCGGTAGGAATGCGTTTTGATGATCGCGTTACTAATGATGTGAAAAAATTCTGCCCGAATGCAAAAATTATTCACATTGATATTGATCCGGCCTCTATTTCCAAAACAATTAGAGCCGATATTCCTATCGTAGGCCCTGTTGATAATGTCTTATCTGAAATGATAACCGTAGTGAATGAACTTACTTCTCACATGTCAGTAGAGCCACTACTGGATTGGTGGAAGCAAATTGATGAGTGGCGCAGTAAGGGTTTATTTCCATACGATAAAGATGATCAAAAAATAATAAAGCCTGAGTTTGTTGTTAGTACGCTTTATGATGTTACTAAAGATAGTGATACTTATATCACATCAGATGTGGGCCAGCATCAAATGTTTGCTGCGCAACATTACCTTTTTGATAAGCCTAACCGTTGGATAAATTCAGGTGGATTAGGAACTATGGGGTTTGGATTTCCAGCAGCAATGGGAATTAAGTTAAGTTTCCCAGATGCAAACGTGGCTTGTGTAACAGGTGAGGGAAGTATTCAGATGAATATTCAAGAACTTTCTACCTGTTTGCAATACGATTTGCCAGTTAAAATTATTTGCTTAAACAATGGTGTACTAGGAATGGTTAGGCAATGGCAAGATATGCAATACAATAGCCGTTATTCTCACTCCTATATGACCTCATTACCAGATTTCAAGAAGTTGGTTGAGTCTTATGGACATGTTGGCATTAATGTTGAAGATGCATCTAAACTAGATGGTGCTATGCGAGAAGCTTTTTCTCTAAAAGATCGCCTCGTATTTATGAACATAAAAACAGATGCAAGTGAGCATGTTTACCCTATGCAAATTCGTGATGGTTCAATGCGCGATATGTGGTTAAGTAAAACGGAGCGTACCTAAATGCGTCATATAATCTCTTTACTTATGGAGAACGAACCCGGTGCATTGTCGCGTGTTATTGGTTTATTCTCTCAGAGAAATTACAACATCGAAAGTTTGACAGTGGCAGCGACAGAAGACCCAACAGTATCTCGACTGACTTTGACAACAAAGGGCAAGCCAGAGGTTATAGAACAGATTACTAAAAACCTTAATAAGCTCATTGAGGTAGTCAAATTGGTCAACCTGTCAGAGAGTGACCATATTGAGAGAGAACTTTTATTAATTAAAGTTAGAGCAACGGGGGCTCAAAGATCAGAGGTAAAAAGAACAGCTGATATCTTTAGGGGACAGATTGTAGATGTAACACCTAATTTATATACAATACAATTGGCTGGAAATAGTGGTAAAGTCGATAACTTTATCGCTACTATTGGAACAATGTCAACAATTGTTGAGGTGGTTCGTACGGGTGTAACAGGAATCTCAAGAGCAGATAAAGTTTTAAGTATTTAAAATCAATCCCCATAAAAGATTTAATTTTTAAATATAACTACCAAATTATTAACATTTTAAACTCAAAGGAAAATATAAATGCGTGTTTTTTATGATAAAGATTGTGACCTTTCAATTATCCAAGGCAAAAAAGTAGCAATCATTGGTTATGGTTCTCAGGGGCATGCACATGCTTGTAATTTGAAAGACTCTGGTGTTGATGTAGTCGTCGGTTTACGTAAAAACTCACCAACAAGAGCAAAAGCCGAAGCTCATGGGCTTAAAGTTGCTGATGTGCCAGCAGCAGTAGCTTCTGCTGATGTAGTAATGATCTTAACACCAGACGAATTTCAAAGTCAGCTTTATAAAGAAGAGCTAGAGCCTAATCTAAAAAAAGGTGCGACATTAGCCTTCGCTCATGGTTTTGCTATCCATTATAATCAAGTTGTGCCACGCCCTGATTTAGACGTTATCATGATTGCTCCAAAGGCACCTGGTCATACAGTGCGCTCAGAGTTTGTTAAAGGTGGTGGTATCCCTGATTTAGTAGCTGTATATCAAGATGCATCAGGCAATGCTAAAAATGTTGCTTTATCCTATGCAAGTGGTATTGGTGGTGGTCGTTCAGGTATTATTGAAACAACATTCAAAGATGAGACAGAAACCGACCTTTTTGGTGAGCAAGCCGTATTATGTGGTGGTTGTGTAGAGTTGGTTAAAGCTGGTTTTGATACATTAGTAGAGGCAGGATATGCGCCTGAAATGGCTTACTTTGAATGTCTGCATGAGTTAAAATTAATCGTTGACTTAATGTATGAGGGTGGTATAGCTACAATGAACTACTCTATTTCTAATAATGCAGAGTTTGGTGAATATGTGACAGGAGCTAAGGTAATCAATGAAGAGTCACGTAAAGCAATGCGTGAAACATTAAAAAATATTCAAAATGGCACCTATGCTAAGGCTTTTGTTACGGAAGGTGCAACTAATTATCCAATGCTAACCGCGCATCGCCGTCTAACAGCTGCACATCCCATTGAGCAAGTGGGTGAGCGTCTACGTGCAATGATGCCTTGGATTGCTGCAAATAAATTAGTTGATAAATCTAAAAACTAATTAATTAGCTATTTAAAAAGCGCGACATAAGTCGCGTTTTTTATTCTGAGAAGAATAAATGAATGTTATAAAGTTCTACAGTGTAACAGATGAGTTTGGTGAGTTCTCAAATTTTGCATATTATCCTGTGAAAATTGATGGAAAAATTTGGTCAACAACAGAACATTATTTTCAAGCTCAGAAATTTAATGACCCAAATTATCAAGAAAAAATTAGAAAAGCTAAAACACCTAATATTGCTGCAATACTAGGTCGCGATCGAAAACAAAAAATCAGAAATGATTGGGATTCAATAAAGTGTAATATAATGAAAAAAGCACTACTTGCTAAGTTTACTCAGCATGAGATACTCCAAGAGTTACTTCGTAATACTGGAAAAGCAAAATTAATAGAGCATACAGAGAATGATAACTATTGGGGGGATGGTGGTAATGGTAAAGGTAGAAATATGCTAGGCACTATCCTTATGGATATAAGAGAAATCCTTAATAAGTAATTAGATATGGAGAGTGTTTTTGGAGTATTTAAGCCAGTAATCAAAAATATTTACTTTAAATTATTTGAGATATAATGATTAAAATCATTCAACATAACTTATGCTATTGAGATTTATGCAATACATCAAAAAGATGATAACATCTAAGGAGTACTTCTATGCTAGATCAACCAAATGAGCAAAATACTGAATCATCAAAAATAACAATTCCGGTTGATGAGTATATTGAAGAAATTTCTGATGAAAAAGGACAAAAGGTACCAAAGAAAGGAGTTTATTTATTACCTAATCTGTTTACAACCGCTGCATTATTTGCAGGGTTTTACTCCATTGTAAGTGCAATGTATGCTCCAGTGGCAATGAGCCAAGAGGGGATTGATGTAGCTAGAGATTACTTTACTTATGGTGCTATAGCCATTTTCATTGCTATGATATTGGACGGATTAGACGGCCGAGTGGCTAGATTGACTAATACACAAAGTGCGTTTGGTGCAGAATATGACTCTTTATCTGATATGGTTGCTTTTGGATTAGCTCCTGCAATATTAGCTTTCCAGTGGTCATTATCAACATCAGGAAAAATAGGGTGGATGGTTGCTTTTGTCTATGTCGCTTGTGCCGCGCTGAGGTTGGCTAGATTTAATGTGCAAATAGGATCCGTAGATAAACGGTATTTCATCGGTTTAGCTAGTCCTTCAGCTGCCGCGGTAGTTGCAAGCAGTGTATGGTCTTTCAACACACTACAACTTTCAGGGGAAAGTTTAGTGTACTTGATGTTACCGTTAGTGGCTGCTTCAGGATTATTAATGGTTAGCAATATAAAATACTACAGTTTTAAAACATTCGACATCAAAGGAAGAGTGCCATTTATAGCGATACTTATCATCATATTACTATTTGCTATTATTGGTACGGCGCCTGCTTATGCATTATTGTGTATTTTTCTAGCGTATACTGTTTCCGGGCCAATACAATATTTATTAAACTTTAAAAAGAGAAAAAAAACGATTGACAAGGCTGAATAAATCTATAAAATGTTTCGTCCTTATCTCGTGAAAAGTAA
>CAYNAM010000030.1:0-23636 GCA_964395065.1 uncultured Ventosimonas sp. | reverse complement strand
CGTGAGATATTAAAGCCAATATGGAGGTTATCAGGGAGTCTATCTGCATAATCCGATAAGGTTGTAGCGACTTCTTTAAATAGTGCTTGAGTGAGCTGAATGATAAGCCCTGTATCTTCTGCTACCTGAATGAAGGTATCAGGATTGATGAGGCCAAATTTAGGGTGATGCCAGCGTGCGAGAATTTCTATACCAGAAAGTTTTCCTGTTTGACTGTAAACAAGTGGCTGTGCGTAGGCTTTGATATGACCGTTTTTAATAGCCGATTGTAGCTCATAGTAGGCATTAGCAATATTGCGTATAAACCAGTAGGTTAATATGTAGGCAATAATGGCGACGATTAAGACAATGATTAAGGGCGTTGGATGGTATTTAACCATTGATAAGAAGTTGAGTGGAACAGTATAACCTGTTTTTACGTAAAAGTTATAATTACGAAATGAGCGTTCCGTAACAGACTGGTAGAGTCTGATCGGTTCGTTTTGTATACCTTGATCGGTGATGACGTGGTTTTTAAGTTTTAGTAAAATTACTTGTAATGGTGTTCTAGGAATTAAAATATCTTTTAAGACTTGGTAATTACCAATGTCTATCAATAAGCTCATGTTTTTATCATGATCAATTTGTTTAAAATAAAGCTGATTATTCCAAAAAATCAAATAACTATTAAATGAGCGTGGTTCAATAGGGATGCTATCACTGGTTAAGGGAGGAACATCAAATGGTTTTAAATGATCATGGGTTGAGCAAAAAGGTGTGTTACCTTTTAATAATGTAATGGACTTGATATTGGGGAGGCGAGTCATAATTTCATGCAAACTAGGTTTTGCCTCGTTACAATCAACGCTGATAAATGCATCCATAGCGATAGAAAGTGAGCGTAATGATGTATAAAGATTGTCTACTTTACCCAGAGTAATGTGATTGGTGTTAATCGTTAACGCCTGCTGTTGGTTATAGGTATAGAAATAAGCAAACATATAGCCTATTACACCTATAATAACGGACATGAAAAGAGGGTAAAATTTGCGTAAAATAGCAAAGTGTTTACTTCTAAAACGCGTCATTAAGCTATGTCCATTTCCTTTTATCTTTAATGTTTAAAGATAATTTATGGAGTGCTTATGGTTAAATAAGCACTCAAACCATTATTATTGTATCTGCGCTGGGGTCATTTCAGCAGGTGCAGACCAAATACGGTATTTTACCTCAACATCTTTAGGAGCATACACAACAATAGGTAGTTTACTGTTATAGCGAGTAAATGTTTGAGTTGTCATGGGGACAAACGCTTTATGTTTTTTCTCGCTTGGGCAGGCCATCATGGTAGCAGCAGGTTGACCAATTTGATCCACTACATAGTAAGTATAGCCCCAACCTTGTAGGTCTTTTTCTTCTACTTTGCCGCCTAACATATAACGATTACAGCCATCAACTTCTAGCTCTTTACCGAAAACTAGCTCAACCTTGTAGTTATCTTCGTCATCTTTGGGTTCTAAAAATATTGCATAGCGATTTTGCTCTGCATTGGCTTCAGGGTAAGGTGCCACATCTTTTAGTTGTTTGGTTGGCATAGTTTTTTGCTCACTTTCCACTTGTGCTGCTTGTTTCTCAATCATCTCTTTAGGTGCTGGAGTAGGTTTCTCGCTATTGGCTAAAGCACATACACTAGTGGCGCCCAAAAGGGTTGAGAGGCAAAAAACAGAAACTTTATTCATAACAATACCTGTATTGATTTTAATATTAAACAAAACTGCCAATATCTTAAGCAGTATAACGCAAACTTACATTATAGGTTAAATGGACTTTGGTCTATAGGAAATTACTGTAATATATTATTTACGTGCAACAAATACTGCACGCTTAGGAGCGGGTAGGCCCTCGATGGTGAGGTTATGGTCATTTGGGTCTAAAAAATCGGGCAGTGATTTAAACGTCATCCAGTCGGTAGCGCGTTGTTCTTGTACGGTGGTTTGGCTGACATCGACACAGCGTATTTCCGTAAAGCCTGCACGTTTTAACCAGAGCGTTAATGCCTCAATAGAGGGTAAAAACCATACGTTGCGCATTTGTGCGTAACGATCATCAGGCACTAACACTTGTTGTTCATCACCCTCAATCACCAAGGTTTCTAAAACCAGTTGGCCGCCTTTCACTAAGGTGTCTTTCAGTTCAAACAGGTGGTCAATAGGGGAGCGGCGGTGATAAAAAACGCCCATTGAGAAGGTGACATCAAAGCTTTCAGATTGGGCAGGGAAGTCATCGAGGGTAAAGGGCAATAACCAGAGCGGGTAGTTGGGTAGGTATTTTTTAATGGCATGAAATTGACATAAAAATAACAAGTTAGGGTCAATGCCTAACACATAACGTGCGCCAGCACCGAGCATACGCCATTGATAGTAACCATTACCACAACCGACATCAAGAATACGCTTATCTTTTAAATCGATGTGGGGCGCTACCCGTTGCCATTTCCAATCAGAGTGCCATTCGGTATCAATATGAACATCAAATAGAGTAAAAGGCCCTTTGCGCCACGGCATTAGTTTACGTAAGGCTTGTTCTAGCTGTTGGCGAGTTTGATCACTAATCTGACCGTTAATGGTAAAGCTCTCGCCGAGTTCTACTTCAGAAGCGGTCAGCTCAGGTAACTCATCCAGTGCGGCTTGCCAACGTGGAAAATCACCGTGTTCTCGGGTGAGTTTTGCTTCTACGCGTTCAGGCAATGTTTGCGCCCATTCGTTTAGTGGAGTTTTATTTAGGTGGTTAATCAGCTCAGTTAAATTAATCATGGTAAGGCAATCAGTGATGCAAAATTAAGGCATTGAAACCAGAGAATAACCTTTGAAAAGCCTGCTTGTAATAGGCGTTCTTGATGAATGGCAAAGGTATCTATTTTCATTACATTCTCAATGGCGGTACGTTTTTGAGCGATTTCTAATTCGCTATAACCATTAGCTCGCTTGAATGCAAGGTGTAAATCATTGAGGGTTTGTTGTTCTTTGGCATCCTCAAAGCGCAATTTCTCCGACAACAATAAAACCCCTTGTGGGTCTAGGTGTTGATGAATAGCGCTTAAAACAGCCAGCCGCTGTTCGGGTTTAATAAACTGCAAGGTAAAATTCATGGTAACAACAGAAGCCTTTTGCCATGCTAGGCTAGTAATGTCGGCATCAATCACCTGTGTTGGAACGAGTTCTTGATGCATGGCGTCTTGTGCGATTAAGTATTCTTGGCAGCGCTTTACCATAGGGGCTGAATTATCAATAGCCAGTATTTGGCAGTTAGGCTGCTTGATATGGCGGCGCAAAGCTTGCGTGACAGCACCAAGGGAGCAACCTAAATCATACACCAAACTGTTAGGTTGGGCGTATTGCGCGGCAATGACGCCAATGTTTTCAACAATGGTTGGGTAGCCGGGGACAGAGCGTTTAATCATATCAGGAAAGACGTTGACCACGTCTTCATTAAACACAAAGTCAGGCACTTTTTCTAAGGGTTTGGCAAAGATATTATCAGATTCTTTCATGGTGATCGCATCGTCATTGAATCGGTTATTTTAACATTAGGAAATCAGATAGCCTAGTGAGAATCATCTGCTTTGTTTTGTAATTGCTGATTAATCAGCTGGGTAGCTTGGTTAAAGCGCGCTGTTTGAGTGCCTGTCAAAAGGGTATAAGGAATCTGGTTTTCTAGCAGTTGTTGGCGAAAAAGTTGGTGCATGGCGGAGCGATCAATATGTTGACCGCGAATACCATCAGCTTGCCACGGCACATCGGTATCCGTTAACAAATAAAGGTCATAAGGGCGTTTGGCG
The DNA here is from genome assembly GCA_964395065.1 of uncultured Ventosimonas sp. Lineage (GTDB taxonomy): Bacteria > Pseudomonadota > Gammaproteobacteria > Pseudomonadales > Pseudomonadaceae > Entomomonas. The sequence continues at coordinate 19,819 of CAYNAM010000030.1, read as the reverse complement.
AGGGCGTTGGCTTTTTTGGGTACATCGCCATTGTAGTAGAGGCTATAGGCGATGGAGCTTAATGGCGTGGTATCACAAATAATCAGCGATAATCCTCTTTTTTGTGCGACCCTGATTGTTTCTTCTTCAAGGGCAATTTGCCCCTGCATGATGGGGACAACATCCGAGATATCTAGCAGCGGTTTACGTTCAGCATACTCACGTGAATATTCCGCTACCCAAATAGTGGCATAATGGTCGGCTAGCTGTTTCGCTAAGGTGGTTTTGCCGGTGCATTCTGAGCCATAAATTGCAATGCGTAACATCATAAATCAACAGCCAATCATGAAGGTGAGTGAGAGAGCATACTGGCTCGCCATTTATACAAGCCATAAACCGCCAGTGCGGTATAAACCACGTAAAGCAATGCGGTCATCGTTAGGTGGTTGCTGCCATAAGTATAAACCGCCAACGCGTTGATAACGACCCAACCATACCAAGCCTCTAGTTTTTTACGTGCCACTAACACTTGTGCGACTAAACTAAAGCCTGCAATGCTGGCGTCTTCAATGGGAAAGGCATGTCCCTCAATAGACACAGAAAGGCAATAAATCAATGCCGTTAACAGCATGCCAATGACAAGCGCCATGATGCGTTGCTTTGTAGTAAGCAGGGTAACAAATCGCTCAGGCGCGTTATTAGTTTTTTTCCACGCCAACCAACCGTAGACCATCAGCCCCGTAAAAAGGCAAGAAAGCAGTGCGCTGCCATATAAGCCGCTGTAAAAGAAAATAATCATATACAAGGCTGAGCCAATAAAGCCAAACAGCCAAGTACCCATCAGTTGGCGTGAGCTTAAGATCACATAACCTAAGCTTGTAATAATGGCGATATACTCTATAAAATCAAGCAACGTCAGAGAAAATGGCAACATAGTATTAATACAATGTAATAAAAAGGCAATTATGCTAACAGAAATGACTATAAACACCATAATCTTGTAGTATAAGATAGTAAAATAAATAATAAGATGCGTTGGAGTGCGAAGAATGGAAAAACTACCCATGTTCCAAGTGGATGCCTTTACGGATACCCTTTATCAGGGCAACCCTGCTGCGGTGGTATTGTTGGAAGAGGACTGGTTGCCTGAATGGCAAATGCAAAAAATTGCCTTTGAAAACAATTTATCAGAAACAGCATTTATCAAATCATTAGAGGATGAAGGGCATTTCGGTATTCGTTGGTTTACACCTGCTGTAGAGGTGCCTTTGTGTGGTCATGCAACGTTGGCGAGCGCTTTTGTACTGTTTAGTATTCACAAGGATTTAAATAAGATTACCTTTGATACGATGCAAGTAGGGCAATTGAGCGTGGAAAGGGGAGGTGATGGCCGTTTTGTGATGGATTTCCCTAACCGTATGCCTAAAGAAACGATTGATCCTATTCCTGAAGCCTTACTAAAAGGCCTAAGTTTTGCTCCACAAAAAGTATTGCGTAATGAGCAAGCTTATTTTGTGATTTATGATGATGAGCAAAAAGTGAGAAAAACCGAACCTAACCTTGAAGAATTAATAAAACTTACTCCTTATTGTATAGCTGTGACTGCTCCTAGCCGTGCGCCTGAATATGACTTTGTATCACGTTTTTTTGCGCCTGATCATGGGGTGGCAGAAGACCCTGTGACAGGTTCAATTCATACAGGGCTTGCACCCTATTGGGCAGAAGTGTTAGGTAAAAATAAGTTGTCGGCCTATCAAGCCTCAGTACGTGGTGGTAAGTTGTTTTGTGAGGTAAAAACTGAGCGTGTATTGATTGCGGGAAATGCGGTATTGTTCTCAGGCGGTTTTGTTTATGTGTAATGGGTGTGTTGACTTATTAGTGTGATAAATCTATCATTTAAAGAGTTGTTGAACTATTAAAGTGATAAAATGAAAACACAAGAAGCGGCAAAATATTTTGAATGTCTCTCTTCGCCGATCCGATTAGAGATATTTATGTTGTTAATAAGGCACGGTGCTGATGGCTTGGTTGCTGGCGATATTGCAACGGCATTGGCATTGCCGGCGTCTAACTTGTCATTTCATTTAAAGGCGTTAAATCATGGCCGGTTGGTGTCTGTTGAGCAAGAGGGGCGCTTTTTACGTTACCGTGCCAACCTTGAGCTAATGCAGTCTTTAGCCAGCTTTTTAACGGAGCAATGTTGTATCGAACAAGTTAGCCAGAGCGGTTGCTCTCGTAGCGCTAAATAAAGGGTTGTCGCAAAGATGACCTTTGTTTTTATGGTATATTTCAATAGTTGTTGTAATAATGAATTATTGACAGTGTGTGCTGAACATAACGCTATTTTTTAATTGACTGTAGAGGCTGGGATGAAAAAACTCTCTTTTTTAGATCGTTATTTAACCTTGTGGATTTTTTTAGCCATGGGATTAGGGATCTTTTTAAGTGCGGTTTTTGTGAATTTGCCCGTGGCACTTAACCAATTTAGCGTCGGTTCTACTAACTTGCCGATTGCTATTGGATTGATTGTGATGCTTTACCCACCCTTGGCCAAAGTGCGTTATGAAAAATTGCCCGCGGTATTTAACGATAAAAAAATACTGGGCTTGTCGTTGCTTCAGAATTGGGTAATTGGCCCAGTGTTTATGTTTTTATTAGCGGCGATTTTTTTAAGGGATTACCCAGAATACATGGCAGGGGTGATTTTAATTGGTTTGGCGCGTTGTATTGCCATGGTGTTGGTGTGGAATCAACTGGCAGAAGGTGATAATGATTATGTGGCGGCCTTGGTGGCGTTTAATTCGTTATTTCAGATTTTGTTTTTTAGCCTGTTTGCGTGGTTTTATTTAAGCTATTTGCCCACGTTATTTGGTTTACCTGTGCAATTGTTAGATATTAACTTTTTGGTGGTGGCAAAAGCGGTTTTGATTTATTTGGGAATTCCTTTTTTAGCCGGTTTTTTAACCCGCGTGGTATTGCGTCGCCTCAAAAGGGATGACTGGTATGAATCGCAGTTTTTACCCAAAATTAGCCCACTCACTTTAGTGGCTTTGTTATTTACCATTATCGCTATGTTTAGTTTGAAAGGTGGGGAGTTGATTAAGTTGCCTGTGGATGCGGTGCGCATTGCGGTGCCATTGATAATTTATTTTGTAGTGATGTTTTTGGTGAGTTTTGCGATGGGTAAGCTTACGCGAGAGTCTTATCCTAAAACAACGGCAATAGCATTTACGGCGGCCAGTAATAATTTTGAGCTGGCGATTGCCGTGGCGATTGTCGCCTTTGGTTTGGCTTCTCCACAAGCCTTTGCCGCCGTTATAGGTCCTTTGGTGGAAGTGCCTGTGATGATTTTATTGGTGAGCGTGGCGTTGTGGTTTAAAAAGCGTTGGTTTTAGGCCGTTGCCAGACAAGGGTGAGTTGTCTGGCGGTTTGATTTATGAGGTTAATTTAGCTTCGACTTGTTTTAGGCGCTCAACAGTGCCCACGTCTGTCCAATCCCCTGTAAAAAGCTCACCGGTGACTTGCTGTTGTTGCATGGCTTCTCTTAATAAGGGGGCGAGTTTGAACGCCTTTTCTGTGGTATTGGCAAACAGTTTGGGGTGAAGAATGGCAATCCCTGAGTAGGTGTATTTTTGATCGGCTTCATTCACCACGAGGTGGTTCTCGGTTAAGCCAAAATCGCCCTTGGCGACATGTTCAGGGTTGTTGACCATGACGAGGTGGGCGAGGTTTTTGATAGGGTGTTTAAGCTGTGCAAAAGGGTAGTTGCAAAACACATCGCCATTGACGATCAGAAAAGGCTCATCGCCGAGTAGGGGGAGGGCTTTTTTAATTCCGCCACCTGTTTCAAGGGGTTCGCCCTCGGCGGAGTAGCGGATAGTTACGCCGTATTGCTCGCCTGTGCCTAAATAGTCTTCTATCTGTTGGCCAAGCCATGCATGGTTAATGACTAGTTCTGTAAAGCCAGCTTGGGCGAGTGCTTTAATATGGTACACAATCAAGGGTGTACCATTAACAGGAATAAGGGGTTTGGGGGTGGTAAGGGTTAAAGGGCGCATACGCTCGCCTTTGCCCGCGGCAAGGATCATCGCTTTCATGATTTGTTCTCGGGTAGGTCTAGTTCTTCTAAAAGTTGTTTTAGTTCTTTTAATTCTTCAGGGCGTCGGCTAATTACTTCATTAATATAGGCAAAGAAGCGGGGCACATCTTTAACGTATTTAGGCTTGCCATCACGGTGTAAGATGCGAGAAAAAATGCCAATGACTTTTAAATGGCGCTGTACACCCATGAGGTCACTGGCCAGTTGAAAGTCTTCAAATTTTTCGTGCACAGGAATATTTTGTTGCTTAGCTTCTTGCCAGTATTGTTTTAGCCACTTTTCTACGCTCGTTTGTGGCCAGCTGATAAAGGCATCTTTGAACAAACAGGTGATGTCGTAGGTGACGGGGCCATAAACCGCATCTTGAAAATCAAGTACACCGGGGTTGGGTTCGCTTTGCATTAAGTTACGTGGCATGTAGTCGCGATGCACCAATAGTTTTGGCTGTTGTAAAGCGGAATTAATGAGTTTTTTACAAATTTTTTCCCACAGTAATTGCTGAGTTTCTGTTAAGACAATGTTACAATGGTTGTTAAGGTACCATTCAGGAAAAAGTGATAACTCTCGTTGAAACAGTGCTTCATTATAAACAGGTAATTCATCTGTGATATCAGCTTGTTGAAGTTTAATTAAACTATCAATGGCTTGGGTAAATAATGAGTCAGCATTTTGTGTGTTGAGTATTTCTAACCATGTGTGTGTGCCGAGATCAGTTAGCAATAAAAAACCTTGCTCAAGATCTGATGCTAAAATATGTGGAACATTTAACCCTTGTTTGGTCAAAAGATGTGCAATTTTTATAAAGGGTTGGCAGCTTTGACTTTCTTGTGGCGGTGGTGCATCCATCACGATCAGTGATTGGTTGTTGAGTTTGAGCCTAAAGTATCGGCGAAAACTTGCATCGCTACTGGCGGGCGTTAACTCAATATTTACATCGCTTAATATGCCGTTGAAGAAAGGTAAATCAAGGGTTTGAGCGCTTAGCCATGTGTGTAATTGGGCTAGACGTAAATCGTTATTCATGGGATTGCTTCTCCAAAAATGCTAGCAGTTAATGCAATGATGCTTTATTATCCACTATCTTTGCTCGATCATCGAGTATATATTTGCCTGATTTTAGGCGACAGGAATTTTGGATTATTCTAAGATGGCAGTTAAAACTACCGTTTTTTACAAAAAAGTACCTTTTTTAGTCACTGGCAGCTTATTGTTAGCACAGCCTTTTACCTTGCCTGTGATGGCTGCTGATGCAAATCAGTTTGCTTGCCGTGCTTCTGCTACTGGTGGATGGGATTGCTCGTCAACTGAGCGGCCTGCTAGTTTGCCACCTCGTCCTACAACGTCGGCAGATCCTACGCCTGCTGTTGCAAAAGCAACACCTAAAGACGCTAAACCAAAAATACAGCTGGCTTCTGAAAACCATGGGCGTGTCTTAACTTCACGCAGTGAAGATTACAGTCATTTGGATTGGGTACCAAGAGATAAGTTAACACCTGCTCAGCTTGCGGAAGTAGGCCCCTACTGCAGTGGTGATTATATTGAGCCAGCACGGATAGGGATGGATGATAAAACTCCCGTGGGTGAAGCGCCAACCTATATTTCAGCCAATACGTCTCGTTATGACCAAGAAAAACAGATTGGGACATTAGCAGGCAATGTGGTGTTGCAACAAGGTTCAATGCAAGTACAAGCCGATCAAGCGCATTTATATCGTTTAGATAATGTGGGTGATTTGCAAGGGAATGTAAAGTTGCGTGATGTGGGGGCCTTAATGGTCGGCGACAGCGCAGAAATACAACTTGGTCAAGGTGAGGCACAAGTTGATAATGCTGAATTTGTGGTGCATCAAACGGGATACCGCGGTAATGCGCGTTATGTAAAACGCAGTGCCGATGGGTTGATTCGTTTAAAAGATGGCACATTTACACGTTGTGAACCTAACGATAATATGTGGACGATCCACGGTAATAATGTGGTGCTAAATCGTGAGACCGGTCGCGGTACAGCAACCAATGCGACGTTAAGGGTTAAAGATTTCCCAGTATTTTATTCACCTTATCTTTCGTTTCCTATTGATAAGCGTCGCCAATCAGGCTTCTTGATGCCAAGCTTTAGTTCAAGTAGTGATAATGGTTTTACATTAATTACGCCTTATTATTTTAATTTAGCCCCTAATTATGATTTTACGCTTTATCCTCAACTCATGACTAAACGTGGCTTGTTGATGGAGGGGCAGTTCCGTTATTTAACAGAAAACAGTAGCGGCTCTCTTTCTGCAGCGTATTTAAATGATAATGGCGATATCAGTGATGACCGTAAAATATATGGTGATACCACGCGTAATCGTTGGATGTATAGCTGGAAAAACACAACAGGGATGAATTCTCGTTGGTTAGCTGAAGTGGATTATACGCGTATTAGTGATCCTTTCTATTTTCAAGATTTAGATGTGAATAGTAACGGTGTTGATACGCAGGCGTATGTGAATCAGATGGGTAAATTAACTTACCGTGGTGATAGTTTTACCGCAGGTGTTAATTTACATGGTTATCAAATGGCCACGGTGACCAATGCAACTCCTTATGATCGTTTGCCACAATTGACGCTAACGGGTAAGTTACCCTTTACCCCCGGCGGTTTACAGTTTGGTTATGATACCGAGTTCGTACGTTTTGATCGTGATTTAAATAATAAGCTTTATGATAACGCTAAATTTGTGAATGATCCTAGCTTACAATACATTACGTTTAGCCCAGATTATTTAGTTCCTGGCTTATTGCGTGCTAATGGTAACCGTACCTATGTGGCGCCTGAAATTAGTTTGCCTATGCGTGCTTCATGGGGTTACATTAATCCATCAATCCAGTATATGTATACCTACTATGATTTAGATTTAGATCATAGAGGTAAAGTGGAGATGGCCGCTAATGGTGAGCGTTTTAGAAGCAGTGTTGACCGTGGTGTAGCTGCTTATAAAGTGGATTCAGGCTTGTATTTTGATCGTAAAACCAATTGGTTTAGTAAGGGTGCAACTCAAACATTAGAACCACGTTTGATGTATCTCTATGTACCTTATAAAAATCAAGATGATATTCCTATTTTTGATACGTCAGAAGATCCTTTTAGCTACGACAGTTTATTTAGAACTAATCGTTTTGCAGGGCGTGATCGCATTGGGGATACCAATCAAGTATCTGTTGGTTTAACTAGCCGTATTATTGAACCGAATGGTTTCGAACGTCAACGTGTTAGCATTGGTCAAGCGTATTATTTCCAAGACCGTAAGGTGCAAATGCCTGGTATTGATTGGCGTGATAGAGATTTATCAACCAATGATATGTCACCCATTGCTTTACAGTATTTATATCGTTTGAATTATGATTGGCGTGTATCAGCTGATCTTAATTGGAGCCCTGAAGGTTCAAAAACTGAATCTGGTAGTGTGATGCTGCATTATCAACCAGAAAGTAATTTGAACAAAATCTTTAATATAGGTTTCCGCTACCGTGATGATCGCATTGTATATAATCAGTGGACGGGTAAGTGGCAACAGTCAGGTGATTTAACCCGTTACTCCTATTTCGGAGGCACGTCCATAACGGATACTATCAAAGACTATTATAAAACTAAACAATTAGATACGTCTTTTATGTGGCCAATTATTCCTCGTTGGAGTTTAATTGGACGTTGGCAATATGACTATAACCGTAATCGTACCTTAGATTCGTTTGGTGGTTTTGAGTACGACAGTTGTTGTTGGCAGTTCCGTATAGTTGGTCGTTATTGGCAAAAATATGATGAAGGTATTTATAGCCGCACCAACAGTGAGTCAGACCGAGGCATTTTCTTCCAGATTGTGTTCAAAGGTTTGGGTAACGTCTATGGCAGTGGTGTAAGCAGTTTCTTAGATAAAGGTATTGAAGGTTATAAAAAACGTGAAGATCAAAGTCTCTAAATTTTGGACAATAGCACTGACGACCGTTGCGCTTTATAGTGGTGTAACCTGCGCACAAGTAAAAAATCTTGATCGCGTTGTGGCCATTGTTGATGAAGATGTGATTATGCAGAGCCAATTAGATAATCGTGTACAAGAAGTTGCTGCAACGGTTAGTAAGCGTGGGGGAGAATTACCACCACGTGATGTGTTGGTGAAGCAAGTACTCGATCGTTTGATTTTGGAAGATTTACAGGTTCAGCTAGCCCGCCGTTACGGTATTCCTGCCGATGATGATGAGGTGAGTGCAGCGGTTATTGAAATTGCTAAAAATAATGGTTTAACGATTCCCCAGTTTCAGATGGCATTGCGTAAAGAGGGGTTAACCATGAATGAGCTGCGTAATCAAATACGCCGTGATATGTTGATTAGCCGAGTGAGACAAAGAGCGCTTAGCGAAAAGATCCATATTACGGATCAAGAAGTGCAAAACTTCTTGAACTCGGAAATGGGTAAGCTTCAATTATCTGAAGAGTATTATTTAGCCAGTATTTTAGTGCCTGTTCGCCAAGGGAGCTCATTCCTTGATGTGAAAAAAGCAGAAGATAAGGTGTTGGCTATTTATAAGCAACTTCAAAATGGGGCAGATTTTCATCGTTTAGCGATGTCTACCTCGGGTGGTGATAGAGCCATTGATGGTGGTGATATTGGGTGGCGTAAGGCTGCTCAGTTGCCGCCGCCTTTTGATCAAATGATTAGTGGGATGAAGGTGGGGGATTTCACTCAACCTGTAAGCACTCCCGGTGGTTTGATTATTTTAAAGGTAATGGATAAGCGTGGTGGTAGCAAAGTTCTACAAGATGAGATCAGTGTCCGTCATATTTTATTAAAGCCTAGTCCTTTGCGCAGTGAAGAAGAAACTAAAAAAGCAATTGAGCGTCTATCACAGCGTATTAACAATGGCGAGGATTTTGGACAATTAGCTAAGAAATTCTCAGATGATCCCGGTTCTGCTCAACGAGGTGGTAGTTTGAATTGGATTGAGCCTAATGCTTTAGTTCCTGAGTTTCGTCAAGTCATGGAGTCAACGCCTGTTGGTGAGGTGTCTAAGCCTTTCCAAAGCCGCTATGGTTGGCATATTTTACAAGTAGAAGGGCGTCGCTCAACGGATAATACGGCTGAGTATCGTAAACAACAAGCGATGAATGCACTTTATGAGCGTAAATACGAACAAGAGTTGCCTATTTGGTTACAACAATTGCGTGATGATGCTTATGTTGAAATAAAACTGTAGCTATTTTTTAAAAGCCGCGTGTGAGAAAAACTGACACGCGGTTTTTTTATGCCTGAGTTTTAATGTTCTTCTGAGAGTATTTGTTTAACGTACTCATTGAGTTTAAAGGGTAAGTTCATTTTATTGCTGAGCTCAGTTTTTGTTGTTGTTGTAAACCATTCAAGTAGGTAGTTTTCAGGGGCAGGGAGCTGTTTAGCAGAGGCGTCAAAGTAGTCTACATAGGCAACCTCTAAGGAGGGCAGTTGTTTTTCCATAAACTGTGTCAGTTCTGTAATATGGGCTGGGGTTAGTGCATCTACCCCCAAAACGCGGCTATTGAGTATCATCGCTTTTATCATGATAGCCGCTTTGTTTTTTAATGCTTTGTACTCAGCAGTTTGCAGATAGCTTGGGGAGCCTTGAGACTCTTTAATAATCACTAAACCAAAAATTAACAAAAAAGCAGATAGGTATTTTTCAATATAGTGGTGATCTAATATTTCATTATCTTGTTGCAGTGCATAACGGTTAGATTGGTTAAGCAGCGCCATAAAGGTTTCTGTTTTTTCCTTTATTTTGGTCAGTAGTTTATTGTGTTTTTTAGGGCGGCAAAGTGCTTGTAATAGCTTTAGTTCAATGTCATTTGTAACATGCTCAGTGAGATGCCTATAAATATAAGGTTTTTCAGCGAGGTTGATATGACTTTTGTCCTCAAACCATGTTTGTAACGCAATCGTTGGATCATCAGCTTTTTTGTTGACTTGCTGCCAATAAAGCTTAATGAGTTGTTTGATTTGTTGGTAATTATTGTTGATGAATTCTGGTATGCGCTCTGTTTTTGTACCACGAGTCACATATATTTTTTTTAGCGTGGGTTTGGTTTGCTCAAGTAAGGTATTGAATTGCTTACTCTCGGTGTATGCTGGATGACCTTTAGACTGACGAATACCTACGATACAAAGGAATAGGTACACGGAAGCAATGTGTAGACGGGTATTGATTTGTTGTGTGTTATTACTTTGCCTTGCTAGTAGAGGTTCTTCCAAGTTATTTTGTGAGGTTGCTTGTTGCAGTGGATCTATAAAAAGATTCGCACGCTCAATCACTTCTTCTTTGATACTTTTTTGGACATGTCGTTTTGTTAAATTAAGCCAAATAAAGTAGCTGATAATTAAACTGACTATAAGGAGGGGTAAATAGTAACTATCAAACATAAAAAATAATACTGCTTGTGGTAGTAGGTTGATAACAGCTAGTATTAACAGGAGGTCTTTATTATAATGTTGCAATGGCATAAAGTTATTTTCCATAATAAAACGGGATTTCCTGAGGCTTTTTTTCTATCTTCATTGTTGTTTGCCATGATAGCAAGCTATGGCGTGATAGACTAGGCTAAGTTTAATAAATCGTGATACATAATAGTGATACTAGAAAATAGTATTTTAAATAAAAAATAAACCTGATTTGATAATAAGCGAGTATAGAACCGTGACTTTACCTACTAATTTTTTATCAGCAATTAAATTATTAATTCCTGAAGAGCGCTGCTTTACAGATCCGATGACGACGTTGGCGTATGGTACGGATGCGAGTTTTTATCGTCTCGTTCCTCAGTTGGTGATTCGTGTAGAAAGCGAGGCTGAGGTTATTGCTGTTTTAAAAGCAGCCTATAAAGAGCAAGTAGCTGTTACTTTTAGAGCAGCGGGTACAAGCCTCTCTGGGCAAGCTTCAACGGACTCGGTCTTGATTATTTTGGGGGATCACTGGAATGGTAAGGAGATTCGTAATGATGGTTTGCAAATTCGTTTACAACCTGGCGTGATTGGTGCACAAGCCAATAAGTGGTTATTGCCATACGGGCAGAAAATAGGGCCTGATCCTGCTTCAATTGATACCTGTAAAATTGGTGGTATTTTAGCCAATAATGCCAGTGGTATGTGTTGCGGAACGGCACAAAACAGTTACAGTACGATTCGTGATATTCGTGTGGTATTGGCCGATGGTACAGTGTTGGATACGGAGCAACCACAAAGCGTTGAAGCGTTTAAACAAAGCCATAGTGAGTTGCTTGAAAAGTTAGCACGCTTAGGGCAAGAAACCAGAGCCAATACGGCATTGGCTGATAAGATTCGTCACAAGTATCGTTTAAAAAATACCACAGGTTTATCGATTAATGCGTTGGTGGATTATGATGATCCGATTGATATTTTAAAACACATTATGGTGGGGTCTGAGGGGATTTTAGGTTTCATCAGCGCAGTGACCTATAATACCGTGCCTGAACATCCTTATAAGGCTAGTGCTTTTATTGTTTTTCCCGATATTGAGACTTGTTGTAAAGCCGTGCCGATTTTAAAGCAACAACCTGTTTCTGCTGTCGAACTATTGGATCGTCGTAGTTTGCGCTCAGTAGAAAATAAGCCGGGTTTACCTGAGTGGGTTAAAACATTGTCTGAGAATGCTTGTGCGTTATTGATTGAGTCTCGTGCAGGCAGTGCTAGTTTGTTGAATGAACAGCTCAAGCAAATTATGTCCTCTATCCAATCGTTCCCAATGGAGCAAAAGATTGATTTTACCCAGAACCCTAATGAGTATGGTCAGTTATGGGCGATTCGTAAAGGTACTTTCCCTGCGGTTGGCGGTGTGCGCAAAATGGGGACCTCTGTTATTATTGAAGATGTCACGTTCCCTATCGAGCGTTTGGCCGAGGCGGCTAATCGCTTAATTGAGCTTTTTGAGAAACATCATTACGATGAAGCTATTTTGTTTGGGCATGCATTAGATGGTAATTTGCACTTTGTCTTTACGCAAGATTTTAATAACCCAGAGCAAGTGGCGCGTTATTCCGCGTTTATGAATGATGTGACTCAGTTGGTGGCAGTTGATTTTGGAGGAGCACTTAAAGCTGAACATGGTACAGGGCGCAATATGGCACCCTTTGTTGAGTTGGAATGGGGCGCTGAAGCATGGCAGCTGATGTGGGATATTAAGAAGTTATTCGACCCTAAACATATTTTAAGCCCTGATGTCGTGTTGTCAAAAAATAAAGAACTTCATTTACAAAACTTAAAACCGTTGCCTGAGGCGGATGAGTTAGTCGATCGTTGTATGGAGTGTGGCTTTTGTGAACCTGTTTGCCCATCTAAGGATTTAACCTTGTCACCCCGTCAGCGTATTGTGATTTGGCGCGATATTCAGGCTAAAAAACGGGCAGGAGAAAATGTTGATCAGTTAATGGCGCAGTATCAACGCTATGGTATAGATACCTGTGCTGCCACGGGCTTATGTAGCATGCGTTGTCCTTTAGAGATTAATACAGGGGCGTTGGTTAAAAAATTACGAGCTGAGGCAGCGAATCACCCTAAAATGGCAAATTGGTTAGTTAATCATTTTGCTACAGGGCTTAAAGGTGTGCGTTTTACTTTAGCGGTTGCCGCGAAAGGGCAAGCAGTGCTAGGTACGCCGATGATGGAAAATATTACCCATGGTTTGCGTAAGTTAACCGGTAATCGCTTGCCGCGTTGGTCTAGTGCAATGCCTGAAGCAGCAAAACCTTTGCGTTTTGTTCCTCCTGCGACTGATAATAGACCTCGGGTCGTGTATTTTACAACCTGTGTATCACGGATGATGGGACCGGCGGTTCGCGATTTTGATCAGGTGCCTTTGGTTGAAAAAACGAAACAGTTATTGGTTAAAGCAGGGTATCAGGTGGTTATACCTGAGTGGATCAATTCATTATGCTGTGGTCAACCTTTTGATTCAAAGGGTTATCCTGAGCAGGCGCTGCAGAAAGAAAATGAGTTGATTAAGGCGTTATTGGAGACTACTCGACAAGGGCAAGATCCAGTCTATGTTGATACCAGCTCATGTAGCTTGCATATGATTGAAGCGGTTAAAAAACGTGGTGTGAATTTAAAAATATACGACTCCGTTGATTTTATACACCAGTTTTTATTGGAGCAGCTTGATTTTCAACCACTCAATGAGGATATCGCTCTGCATATTACTTGTAGTAGCCGTCATTTAGCAGAAAATCAGGCGTTTATTGATATTGTAAAAAACTGTACAACTAAACAAGTCGTCATTCCTGAGGATATTTATTGCTGTGGTTTTGCTGGTGATAAAGGCTTTAATACGCCAGAGCTTAATGCGCATTCGTTACGCCATCTTAAAGAAGAGGTTAAGCACTGTAAGCAAGGGGTTTCTAATAGTCGTACTTGTGAGGTAGGTTTAAGTGAGCACAGTGGTATTGATTACCGCAGTATTGTGTATTTAGTGGACAGCGTTACGCAGGAGAGGAAGGTCTGCTCGCCTGAAAATACGTTATAGACATGGTCATTTAATTTGTGATTTAACTAGGAAGAAGCCAATCTTTTGAGATTGGCTTTTTTTTGGGATATTAATTGAGTAGCCATAAGCTTTTGTAATAGATAATTAGTATTAAAAAGAGTGTAAAAAGACTTGGCTTATTAACATGTCTTCAAAAATAGGCATTAGCCGATGGGTTTTTATTTGTGTTATTTGTTTTTTTAATAACGTATTGATTTTAATTTAAATAATAAGATGTTCAAGAATAATCAATTTGTCAAAGCCGCTGTTTTTATAGTGCGTTGTCGTTTTTTTTAAAGTCTTATTAACAATGTTATCCACAGTTTTTGTGAGTAAGTGCTGTTGTTTTTTGATACCTTCTATTGATAACGGTACATAAAATATAGACGGCTATTTTTTTTATGGTATAGTTTTTTCCTCCGACAAAATTTTGACAGCACGTTATATAAAATATTCTCTCGTTATTAAATCTAAGTTATTGGATGGTTTTGTGAGTAAAGCTATTTTTGGGCATAAGTTTTTTCAGATAAATGCAGTAGGGCTTCTTTGGTCTTTTTTGTTTTTTTGGTATTTTTCTGGAGTCGTTCAGGGTCTTATTTACTTTTCAGGTACTACAGGGTTCGCAGGGCTCAGATCAAGTATTTTTTTAAGTTTTTTATGGCTTATTCCACTTTTATTGTTTCCTCGGCATGCTAAGTTATTGGCTGCTGTTATTGGTATCGTTTTATGGGCCGCGTCCTTAGCCAGCTTAGGCTATTATATGCTTTATGGCCAAGAGTTTTCGCAAAGCGTTATCTTTATTATGTTTGAGTCAAATACGGCTGAAGCGGGTGAGTATTTAACACAGTATTTTAGTTATACACTGGTCTTTGTATTTGTTTTGTATAGTATTGGCGCTTATTTATTATGGCGTAAAATAACCCCTGTCTATTTGCCTAATCAATTAACGCGTTGGGTAGTAAGTATTGTTATTTTGGTGAGTATATTTGGCTATCCCTATGCCAGTCGGATGATAAAAAAAGAAGAGTCCTTTGCTGTGGCAACAGAGAAAGTGCTTGGTCGTATGGAACCCGTGACACCATGGACATTAGTTGTGGGATATTATCAATATAAAAAGCAATTGGACAATATGGAGGCATTATTAACGCATAATGCGGCATTACCTCCCCTTAAAAATTTAAAAGATGAAAATGCGGATAAACCTCGCACGTTGGTGTTGGTGATTGGTGAGTCTACCTCGCGCCTTCACATGAGTTTATATGGCTATGGGCGCGAAACTAACCCTATGCTTGAGCAATTGCAAAAGGCAGATTCCGGATTGACGGTCTTCAATGATGTAGTGGCTTCTCGCCCTTATACCATTGAGATGTTACAGCAAGCCTTAACCTTTGGGGATCAGCATAACCCTGATGCTTATTTAACAACGCCTTCAGTCATGAACCTGATGAAGCAAGCAGGTTATAAGACCTTTTGGATTACTAATCAGCAAACGATGACTAAACGTAATACGATGTTGACGACCTTCTCGCAAATGGCTGATGAGCAAGAATATTTAAATAATAACCGCAGTCAAAACTCTGAGCAGCATGACGAGGTAGTATTTGAACCTTTTGAAAAAGCATTAAAAGATCCCGCCCCTAAAAAGTTTATTATCATTCATCTGCTAGGCACACACATGAATTATAAGTACCGCTACCCTGATAACTTTAAAAAGTTTAGGGGGGCTGATCCTATTATGCCGAGCGATTTAGATAAGAAAGAAATTGCATTTTATAATAGTTATGATAATGCGGTGTTGTACAATGATTATATCGTAGCGACATTAATTAAAACCTTTAAAGATACAGATCCTTATGGCTTTTTGGTATACCTCTCTGATCATGGCGAAGAGGTTTACGGTGATAAAGATCATGAGGTTATTGGGCGTAATGAGGCAGCACCTACTAAGGGGATGTATACTGTTCCCTTTATGGTGTGGAGCTCACCAGCATGGCAGGCTGAGCATCCTCGTGATTTAAAGGCATTAGTAGATCGCCCTTACAGCAGTGCTCATTTAATTCATACATTGTCTGACTTAGCAGGACTTACTTACGATGAATATATTCCTGCACGTAGTTTGGTCAGCCCTGATTATAAGAATGAACCCCGCTGGATTGGTAATCCTAAAGTGAAACTACAATCATTTGACGAATTGTTTGGGGAGTAAAAGCAAGCAAAGTAGTTTTTAGAGCTGTTTCAAGTGAATAGTACTTGTTGAGTGAGTAATTAAAAAGCCGATCATTGTGTCGGCTTTTTTGTGTGTGGAAAAAGTAGGATAGGGTTAAAGACGGAATTCTTGCCCCAGATAAACGTCTTTTACGATTTGGTTATTTAATACTTCGTCTGATGAGCCTTGAGCAATAATTTTTCCTTCGTTAACGATATAGGCTTTTTCACAAATATCGAGGGTTTCTCGTACATTATGATCTGTGATAAGAATCCCAATGCCTCGGTCTCGTAAGTGATAAATGATTTGTTTAATGTCATTGATTGAAATAGGGTCTACACCGGCAAAGGGTTCATCGAGCAGAATAAATTTAGGATTACTGGCTAATGAGCGAGCAATTTCCACACGGCGTCGTTCACCTCCAGATAAGCTCATCCCAGTATTATCGCGTATATGGTTAATATGAAACTCGCTGAGTAGGCTTTCAAGTTCTTTTTTACGTTCAGTATGGCTTAAGTTTTTTCGTAACTCTAAGATCGCCATAATATTTTCAGTTACGGTAAGTTTGCGAAAAATAGAGGCTTCTTGAGGTAGATAACCAATCCCTGCACGTGCACGTCCATGCATGGGGAGGTTGGTGATATTTTCTCCATCAATCGTGATCATGCCTTGTTCTGGATGAATCAGTCCTACGATCATATAGAAACTGGTGGTTTTGCCTGCGCCGTTAGGCCCTAGTAAACCAACAATGGTGCCGCTTTGAATAGAAAGACTAACACCGTTGACGACTTTGCGACCATTATAGGTTTTAATCAGATTGCTTGCTGCGAGTGTTGTCATAGTTTATTGCTTCTTCTTTTCAGGTTCTAATACCATGTTAATACGGCCGCCTTTACCGCTTGATCCTGTGGTTGTTTTAGTACCACCTACGGCTGAAATTGTGCCTTTATCAGTGTCGTAGACCATGCGGCTACCGTTGAAGGTATTATTTTTCTGAATGACTTTGGCATTACCTTCAAGGACGATTTTTTTGTTGGTAGTTTGGTATTGTATCATGTTGCCATAGGCCTTAATGATGGGCTCGTTGGCTGAGGGGATTTGCTCAAAATAAGCAGGGCTTCCTTGAGAGGTCATCACATCGACACCACCGTCTTTGTTACGAACAATCGTCACAGTATGCCCCATTACTTTCATGGTACCTTGGGTAATAATCACATTGCCACGGTAAACCAGTACCCCTTTGTTATTGTCTAGGTCTGCTTTATCCGCTTGAATATGTATAGGTTGTTGGCTATCGCTAGGTAATGCATAAGCAGTAGAGTAGGTACCTACGGCGAATATCGCTAATGCAATAAGTGGTTTAATTCGCATTTTGGCCTCTGTTTATTTTTGTCTTCACGTTTGACAAAATTTCTATTTGATTTGTATCCATGTGGGCTTTCACGCCATTACCTGATGTTTGTCCATCTGGGGCAGTGAAAATAATATAATCGTTTGATTCTGCATATTTTTTATCGGCATAAATTTTCACTTTGCCATATTTTACAGGGTCGGTATTATTGGCTTGTTGGCCTATCTCAAAACTATTCACGCCACCTTTTTCATCGGTTTGTGTGCCTTTAACATCATTAACCAGCACGATGATGTCGCCCTTTGGGCCAACCTCACCTTTGTTGCTGACTATTTGCCAAGGATTTGCTTGGTTTTTATAAAGTAATGCCTTGGGTTTTACTAAGTAGCTGATGTCTTTTTCTTGTACATGTGTCAATTTATCGGAGGTGATATTGTAATCAATAGAACCATCGGTTTTATATTGGGTAACATTCAGGTCATCTGCAAAATAATCGATGGTTGCCTCTTTTTTATAGCTGTTGTCTATTTTTAATGTGTCATCATCAAAATATTCAAACACAGCAACTACCATAATCAGTAGCAATAAAATACCTAGTTTATATAGAAGACTTCTACTCATTATAAATACTGTTGTTGGAGGGACGCTAGCTGTCCCCGTGCAGATAATATCAGTTCACAAAATTCACGAACTGCCCCTTTACCGCCTTGTGCTTTTGTAACCGCTAATGCATGTTGTTTTACAAAATCATTCGCGTTGGCTGTTGCCATGCCAATACCTACTTGTCTAATGGCTGCTAGGTCGGGTAAATCATCACCTAGGTAGGCCACTTGCTCGTGAGTATAAGTGGTTTTGGCTAGTAGTTCGTTTAATGCGATCAGTTTGTCTTCGCGGCCGTGAAAATAGTGCTGAATACCGAGATTTTTGGCACGATTTTCTACAACGAGACTGCTTCGCCCTGTAATGATAGCGGTTTCTATCCCCATTTTCATTAACATTTTAATGCCTAACCCATCGAGGACATTAAATGTTTTAAATTCTGTCCCATCAGGTAGAAAATAAAGTCGGCCATCAGTCATTACACCGTCAACATCAAAAACAGCCAGTTTGATTTTTTTTGCGCGTGTATTGAAATCATTCATATTAAATCACACCTGCACGGGTTAAGTCATGAATATGAAGTACACCAATGAGATTATGTTGATCGTCGACAATAGGTAATACACTTATTTTATGGTCATCCATAATTTTTAGCGCTTCTGCTGCTAGCATATCAGCTTTTGCGGTTTTGCTATGGCTTGTCATTACTTGGTCAAGGGATAATTCACGAATATCGCTTTCACGATCAAGAACACGTCTTAAATCACCATCGGTAAATACGCCGAGTAGCTTGTTGTTTTTGTCAACAGCCAAGGCAATCCCTAATCCTGCACGAGACATTTCAAGCAGTACTTGCTTGAGTGCGGTGTTAGCCGGTATTTTAGGAAGTTCATCACCCGTATGCATGATATCAGATACTTTGAGAAGTAGACGACGACCTAATGCACCGCCAGGATGCGAGAATGCAAAATCTTCAGCCGTGAAGCCGCGCGCTTCTAATAAACTGATGGCTAGTGCATCACCTAATACTAATGTAGCAGTGGTAGAAGCTGTTGGGGCAAGTTTTAATGGGCAGGCCTCTTCTTTTACGCTGATGTCTAGGTTGATATCGGCGGCTTTGGCAAGTGGCGAGTTGGCATTGCCTGTCATGCTGATGAGTTTGATACCTAAGCGTTTAATTAGAGGAAGTAAGGTAATGATTTCGGTGGTCGACCCTGAGTTAGAAATGGCTAAGATAATATCTTGCTGGGTGATCATGCCCATATCACCATGGCTTGCTTCAGCGGGGTGTACAAAAAAAGCAGGGGTGCCTGTGCTGGCTAAGGTGGCTGCAATTTTACGGCCAATGTGGCCTGATTTGCCAATGCCCAAAACAACAATTCTGCCTTGTGTTTTAAGGATTAGCTTACACGCTGTTACAAAGTTTTCATCTATGTGGTCTTTTAGTGCATCAATCGCTTGCAGTTCTAGTTCTATGGTACGCTTGGCAGTTTCAATAAAGCAGGTATCATTTTGCATTGGCTAACTACATCTTAAGTAATTAAAAGTATAATTATAGCAATAAAACGTTTTTTGTCTGTAAAGAATATTATTAAATTAAGTGTAATTTCATTTTATCTTTTCATTTATCAGTTATTATATAGGGCTGATAAATATGAATTAGTATGACGATGTTCTGAGGAGAGTGCAGTGTCGCCAAAAAGTAGCTATGCTGTTGAACTACAAAATGCGTCGTTTAAGCGTGGTAGTCGTTATATTTTTAAAGATATTGATATGACGATTGAGCACGGTAAAGTGACCGCTATTATGGGGCCTTCAGGTTGTGGTAAAACAACGCTGTTGAATTTAATCAGTGGTCAATTGTTACCCTGCCAAGGCAAGGTAATGATTGATGGCCGTAATATTCCTGATTTAAGCCGTAATCAGTTATTTGATTTACGGAAAGAAATGGGGGTCTTATTTCAAAGTGGCGCTTTGTTTACAGACATGAATGTGTTTGAGAATGTGGCATTTCCCTTGCGCATTCATACGGATTTGCCTGAGGCCAT
>CAYNAM010000029.1:0-23679 GCA_964395065.1 uncultured Ventosimonas sp. | reverse complement strand
ATGACAGCTGAATAAGCATCGTTACATTGGCCTACATCAAGTAGTCTAGGAATACCTTCAATATTTCCAAAGTTTTCTTTATTAAAACGATATTTACCACAACCAAGTGTTAACAACAGACTGTCTTGGGGTGTATTCATGGCAAAGTCATGATAATAACTACGTTTATCATCACTACCATCACAGCCACCGACTAGAAAGACATGGCGTAGTTTTTTCTGGCTAACAAGATCAATAATACTGTCAGCTGCATTAAGCAAGGTATTTTTAGCAAAACCTATGGTAATAAGTTGTTCTATTTCTGTGTGTTGGAATCCAGGTAAAGAAAGTGCTTGATTGATAACTGCTGTAAAATCTCTTTCTTCTAAGTGTTTCACATTAGGCCAGCCAACCATACTGCGTGTCCATATGCGATCTTGATAGTTTCCGATATTGGGGTCGATAATACAGTTAGAGGTCATAATAATAGCACCAGGAAAACTAGCAAACTCAGTCTGTTGGTTTTGCCATGCACTACCATAGTTTCCAACTAGGTGACTAAATTTTTTGAAAGCAGGGTAGGCATGAGCAGGAAGCATTTCTCCGTGAGTATATACGTTAATGCCAGTGCCTTGAGTTTGTTCGAGTAATGTATAAAGATCTTTTAAATCATGTCCTGAGACTAGAATACACTGACCTGCAATGGGTTTTACATTGACAGTAGTTGGTGTTGGGTCACCAAAATTATTTGTTTCTCCCTTATCAAGTAATGCCATAATATTGAAATTCATTTGACCGATGAGCATGGCGTTGTTTAATAGTTCATCAATATCCACAGGATTAGTACCTAGCCAACTCATGAGTTGGTGATATTGCCGATAAATGTTTTCATCAGATTGACCTAATACGTGAGCATGCTCCATATAAGCAGCAGCTCCTTTTAATCCATATAAACAAAGTAATTTTAATCCATGAGCATCAGGGGAGGTTTCATCTGTTTTTTTTAGTGAAAATTGTTTAGCTTGTTCTTGAAGAGCGTTAATATCATTGCCGTCTAACTGCAAATAAGCTAAAGGGTTACTCACTTTAATGCTTGCATCTTTTGCTTTACACTGTTTTATTAGGTTATCTCTTAGACTAATCGCTTCTAATGCGTAATCAATGATACGTGTAGCATCAAAGTTAACATTGGTAAGCGTAGAAAAGAAGGCTTTAGGCGAAAAACTATTAATATAGTTATCGTTAATACCTAATGTATTGGCCTCAACAGCCCATGTTGATAGGCTCTGTAGTGTCGCAATTAAAAGATCTTGTAAATCAGAGGTTTTAGCTGTTTTGCCACACATTCCTTTGGCATAAGAGCAACCATTTCCTTTCTGTGCGTTTCTCATTGTTTGTTCACATTGAATACAGTACATACGCAATACCTCGCTCTATTTTAATAAAATTATAGATAAGGATTATCAAATACCGTACCAACAATTATGTATTTAATTATCATGCATATATATTATAGGTGTGTTATTTTGACTAACTTTAACTGTAGTAAAAATAACTCAAATGGGTTTTTTTGACTTTTTAAAAATTATTTATTCCTATTATTTTTAAATTGAATAAACGACAAATAATGGATCATTTGATTGTTTCTAATTCAATTGAGTTTTTTCCTAAATAAAACGGTGGCTATTGGAAGTGTGATAAAAGAGATGATGATTAGTGGGTATAAATCATAGCTTATTTCTAGCAAGTTAATATTTTCTAAATAAACACGTCTTACGAAGTCTATGCTATAGCGTAGTGGATTGAGTAGTGTGAGTTGTTGTAAAAAAAATGGCATATTAGCAATGGGTGTGGCTAAGCCCGAAAGAAGAATAGCAGGCATTACAAAGATGAAGGTATATAGTGAGGATTGTTGCATATTGTTGGAGAGTGCCGAAATAGATAGACCTATACCAACACAAGCTATAGTGGATAATAATAACCCAGAATACAGTAACCAATAAGACCCTATCATAGGAATGTTAAACCAATAAACAACTATTAGGTTAACTATGCCTGCCTGTAGCAGCCCTATTGCTATAGGGGATATGGCTTTGCCCAGCATGAGTTGTATCGGGGTTAAGGGGGTAACAAGTAATTGGTCAAAGGTGCCTTGTTCTCTTTCTCTAGAAACGGAGAGAGATGTAAAAATAATTGTTTGTAAAAAACTAAGTGTTGCAATCATGGCTGGCATGATATGCCAACGTGATTCTAAGTTTGGGTTATACCATGCCCGTACCTCTATATTAATAGGAGGTTTATTAGCCAGTGTTTGATTATAGCTTGTGATAATTTGACTAATATAGTTAGCTGCGATACCTGCTGTATTTGAGTTACGAGCATCTAGAATAAGTTGAATGGGAGCTTCTTTTCCGCTCCGTATATTTTTTTCAAAGTCTTGGTTAATATGAAGTACGAGCAAAACTTTTTGATTATCTATAAGTGGCTTTATTTGGTTGGTATTGGTTAGAGAGGCTATCCGTTGAAATAGTTTGTTACCTTCAATTCGTGCAATCAAATTAGTAGCACTTTGGCTGTGGCTTTCATCTAATATTGCATAAGGAATAGCATTGAGATCATAAGTAGCAGCATAACCAAATAAGAGAGTTTGCATGATGATAGGAATAATTAAGATAGCTCTAGCAATCGGATCTTTTATAATTGCTATAAATTCTTTATGGGCTAGATTAGCAACGGCTAATATAAAAAGCATGAGATTCTCCCTAATCCAATCTTTTACGCGTAACCATTAAGGTAATACTTAATAGAAGGACAATATATCCTATAAGAATAAGGCTGTTTTTTATAATCATTGACCATACATTTCCTGCTAGAAAGAGTGTTCTAATCAAATCCATAAAATAAGTAGAGGGCAGTAGTTGGCCAATAATTTGAATGATGGCAGGAGTGCTACGTAAATCAAAAATAAATCCTGATAACATTATTGCAGGTAAAAAACTAACTAATAGTGCAATTTGGCTAGCAGCAAATTGCGATTTAGTGATGGATGAGATAAGAAGCCCTATGGCTAATGAAACGAGAAGGTATAAGCTCGAACTAAAAATAATGATGAGAAGTGATCCTCGAATGGGGACCATGAATAGCCATCGTGCTGCGACTAAGCATAGGAACATGCCTACAATACTAATCACAAAATATGGAATGATTTTAGCAATGATAATTTCTATGGGGTGAACAGGGGTAATAAATAGTGACTCTAGTGTGCCTCTTTCCCATTCTTTTGCCATCACCATGGCTGTTAGCATGCTACCTATTAAGGTAATAATCAAGACAATTACGCCGGGTACTAAAAACCATGTGCTACTATTTGCCTCATTGAACCATAATCGCGGTATAACAGTAGCATTACCCTGCATGATTGTGTTTTCTTTATTACCTATTCTATCTGTATTATATTCCTGCCAGTTGTTAAAAGTATTATTGATATAGCCTTCTATTATTCGCGCTTTGTTTGCATCAGTTCCATTTATAATGAATAAAATATTTGCCTGCTGTTGATTTAGTTGTTTGCTAAAGTCGTTTTGAAAATACAGTATGCCATCTGCACGATCTTCTTTGATGAGTTGTTTAGCCTCCCGTAAAGAGTTTGTTTTAAGTACTTTAAAATAGGGTGATAGTGTTAGTCGAGCAACTATGCTGTCTATCTCTGCTGTTTTAGTTTCTGAAACAATCGCGATTCTTGAATTTTTGACGTCTAGAGATAGGCCATAACCAAAAATAAAAATCAGCATTATGGGAAGTACTATTCCTAACAGTAAGCTACTATTATCACGCGCAAGTTGTAAAAACTCTTTTTTTATTAACGCACGTAATCTGGTTCTACTTTGATCGAGTTGATTGCTCATTTAGAGTACTCTGTTGATAACGCTGTTGTTGAATAATGTTGATAAAGGCTTGTTCCATTGTTAGCTTTTTATTCGCATTGGGATCCGCTTGATACCTAACTTGCTCTGGAGTCCCGATGGCTAATAGTTTTCCTGCATCTTGAATGAGTATACGATCACAATACTCAGCTTCTTCCATAAAGTGTGTCGTAATAATAATAGTAATTCCTGTTGATGCCAGAGCAATAATCTTGCGCCAAAACTCTCGCCGAGTGATAGGATCACTGCCGCTGGTTGGTTCATCGAGAAATAAAATGTCGGGTTCATGTAATAAGCCAACGGCCATTGATAAACGGCGTTGGTAGCCTCCTACTAGTTGCTTTGTAGGAAGATTAAGGTATTTCGTTAAAGAGAAATCATGACAAACTTGTTCAATACGTTCTTTAAGTTTTTTATGTGTTAAGCCGTAAGTTTTACCAAAAAAGGTTAAGTTTTCTTTAACCGTTAGATTTTCATACAGTGAGAATTTTTGTGCAACATAGCCGATGCGTTTACGCACTTGTGCGGGGGCATTACGTAAATTAACACCGATAACCTCTAGTTCGCCAGATGTGGCAGGGATTAGGCCACAGAGCATGCGGAATGTTGTCGTTTTTCCTGCGCCGTTAGGGCCAAGTAAACCAAAAATCTCACCTTGTTGTATCGAGAAGC
This sequence comes from uncultured Ventosimonas sp., assembly GCA_964395065.1. Lineage (GTDB taxonomy): Bacteria > Pseudomonadota > Gammaproteobacteria > Pseudomonadales > Pseudomonadaceae > Entomomonas. The sequence goes on along the minus strand of CAYNAM010000029.1, from coordinate 19,105 downwards.
TGACATTGTCAACTGCCGTAAAATTACCAAATTTTCTTGTGAGGTGATTAACTTTAATCACTGATTTGCTAAATGGATGATTAGGTTTTATTGAGGGGGGGGTAGATAAATGATTGATTGTATTTGGTTGTTGGCTTAATAAGACTAAGAATCCATCTTCTAAGGTGGGGGCTATCGGGTGATATATTCTATTATTCAGGCAATTTTTCAATTTGTGAAGATCTTCAGGTTTTTTTATTACAAGGCGTATTTTTCCTTGTTCGGGTACTGCATTAACAGTGACACTTTGTTGATAGAGATCCGTTTGTAATTGTTTAATACTTTCGTTTTCTTTGGTTTCAAGATAGAAGGTTGCTCCTTTAGCGTAGTGAGCGATAGTTTGTGGATTTGCTTGAGCAATCAACGTACCTTCATGAAGAATAGCAACATGATCGCATCGTTCTGCTTCATCCATGTAAGTCGTGCTTAAGAGAACGGTTAATTGGTCATGTTCGATTAGTTGTACAATAATTTGCCATAATTCTAAGCGTGATAATGGGTCAACACCAACAGAGGGCTCGTCAAGTAATAATAGTTCTGGAGAGCGTACTAATGTACAAGCCAATCCAAGTTTTTGTTTCATTCCGCCAGAAAGTTTACCTGCTGCGCGGTCAGTAAAATTAATAAGATTGGTCATTGTCAATAAAAGAGTAAATCGTTGTTCTCTTATATGAGGCGGAACGTTGTGTAAATCTGCATACAGGGCTAGATTCTCTGCTACAGTCAAATCTTCGTATAAACCAAAGCGTTGTGGCATATAAGCTATACTACTTTGTATGAGCGAAGCCTGTTTATTAACATCTAGCCCTATTACTTTTATATCCCCTTGATCGGGACGTAATAAGCCGCATATTATCCTTAATAATGTGGTTTTTCCTGCACCGTCAGCCCCAACAAGTGCTGTTATACATCCTTTAGGTATTTTAAATGAAACATTATTAAGTGCTTGTATTTTAGTGTTTTTTTTAGATAAAAAGCATTTGTCTAATGCTGTTATCTCTATAGAATACCTTTCATTGGTCATTCTTATTCTCTATTCTCTTAATTTAACAGTGACGGGCATACCTAATTTGAGTAGATTAGAGGGATCTTGTGTATAAATACGTATTTCATAAACTAATGCAGTTCTTAACTCCTCAGTTTGTATGTATTTAGGTGTAAACTCAGCATTAGAAGAGATAAAGCCGACTTGTCCTTCAATTGGCGTACTGGGAGAACTGTCTGTAATGATGTTGGCACGCATACCTTGTTGAATTTTCCCCAAGTCAACCTCATTTACATAAGCTCGTACCCATTTAGGGTTTGTAAGTGCAAGGGTATAAACAGGTTTCTGTGGGGATGCCATATCTCCCACTTCTAAAATACGAGCCCTGACAAATGCGTCAGCAGGAGCAATAAGATTGCTTTCTTCGAGTTGTCGATTGAGTATAGCTAAATCAGCGATACTGCTTTCTAATATTGCTTGTGCTTGGTTTATATCTTCTATTCTGGGGCCTATTTCGGCTAATTCTAAGGCTAGTTTTTTATTATCTAGCGTAGCTAAGGATGCGTGATAGTCTGTTCTTGATTCATCTAAATTTTGTTTACTAATTCCTTTACCGTTGGTTGTTTTTACGATATTTATGTATCTGTTATAAAGATTTTTTTTATGCTCAACATCTGCTTTGGCAACATTGACGGCTGCTTTAGCTTGTTCGATTTCTTGTGGACGACTACCATTTTTTAAGCGTAATAATGCAGCCTCATTGGCTTTTATTTGTGCTTGGTTTTTTATAATTTGTTGTTTAATTGTGCGAGTGTCCAACTTACCTAACAATTGGCCTTTTTGTACGTTATCTCCCTCTTCAACAAAGAGCTCAGTTATTCTTTCGTTTGCATTAAAGGCTAAAGAAATTTGGCGCAGTTCTACATTGCCATATAGTGTTAGCTCGGTAGGGGTGGAAGGTGTTCTATTTATATACAGATATATGGCTAAAAAAAATATAATAGCCAAAAAAATAATAAGTACACGTAATATTTTATTAGTCCCTTTATACATATTAACCTGTAGATGAGTTTTTAATGACTGTTAAATAATTAGGAAAGAGTAAGTTTTAAGGTATTTCGGTTTTGAGTATAACCTCAAAGGTAAACACTTTCTGAGTAAATGATTACATATTTTTATAAATGACCTTATTGTACCTTAGTCTAGTTGTTTGCTTTGGTTGTTATTTATAGTATTTCCCTATTCTTATTACAAGGAGTAGTAGTTTTATGATAACAAAAGTTGAGTCAATTATTAAAAACCAGGTAGGTGAGCTAACCGATTTTGATGTTGATACCATCACTAAGGAAACCCTTATTAGTGATTTTGGTCTTGTTAGTTTAGATTTTTTATCTATTCAAGTTGCATTAAAGAGAGCTTTAGGAATCAATGTAGATCTAAATCAGCTAACAGAAGCAAACCTTACAACGTTTGGTGAGCTTGTGGAGTTTTTAAGTAAAGTTAATCAGTGAGGTCAAAAATGGATTTGAGCCGAGTTGTTGTAACAGGGTATGGTGCAATTTGTTCAATGGGTAATAATGTTACTGACATCTGGCAGGCCGTGTTAGCTAAAAGGATGGGATATGACATATGGAATAATCCAGGTAAAGATATAAAAACTAAAATTTTTGGAAATATTACAGAAGAGTTATCAACAGCTCATTTCTCTAAACGAATTATCAAAAATACTCCTCGATTTGCCCGCTTGGGGCTTATTGCTACTGATGAAGCCATGAGTATGGCTTTCGGTAAAGATCAATCCTTTACTTCCTATTATGATGAGCACGATTGTGGGGTTATTTTTGGTACTGGTTGGGGAGGGTTTGATGATGTAGGTGCTAATTATTATGCCTACCATGATTCGAAAGAGCCATCTATTCAAAGCTGTTTTCACTCTATGCCAAGTATCGGTACCGCAGCTATTTCAGTTAATTGGCAATTTAAAGGTTATCAGAATACCCCCGTGGCGGCTTGTGCAACTGGCAATATAGCAATTGGAGATGCGTATGAGAAGATCAAAAATGGTAAAGCAAAAATGATGATCGCAGGTGGGGGAGAGAGTACAATGTCTGCCTTGTCAATATGGTCAATAGATGTTTTAAGTGCTTTAACTAAAGAACAAGAAGATGTAACGAAAGCTTGTTGTCCTTTTAGTTTGGATCGTAGTGGTTTTGTTTTATCAGAAGGAGCCGCAGTACTTTGTTTAGAGAACCTAGAGGACGCAAAGAGCAGAAATGCCAATATATTAGGGGAAATTATTGGTTATGGTAATTGCAGTGATGCTTATTTTAATTTAACCGCGCCTGCGCCTGATTACCATAGTAGAGCATTGACTATAAAAAAAGCACTGGAGCAGGCGAACTTAACGTCAAATGATATTGACTATATCAATGCGCATGGCACATCGACACCAATGAATGATTTGAATGAAACGCAGGTTATAAAAAATGTTTTTGGTGAGTATGCTTATCAGATTCCTATCTCAAGTACGAAGTCTTACACTGGACATTTAATTGCTGCTGCTGGCTCAATAGAAGCAATTTTTTGTTTAAAAAGTATGAGCGAGAAAGTTGTTCCAGCCACGATTAATCTTAATAATCCTGATCCAGCGTGTGATTTAAATTACGTCCCCAACGAGCACCTATTTGATCAAGACATCAAACATACTCTTAATGTTAATTATGGATTTGGAGGTGCTAATAGTTGCCTTGTTCTTAAAAGGTATGAAGCATGATTAAACAATTTTCACATAATGATATTAAACAGTGGGCTGATTTTTCAGGTGACCATAATAAGGTTCATTTTGACAGAGATATTGCGCTAAAAAATGGTTTAAAAGACATAATTGTGCAGGGAATGCTCGTTATGATGGATGCTAAACTCAAATATGTCCCTCATATTAAAGCGGATACTTGCATTAACTTTTATTTAAAGCAACCTGTTTATGTTAATGAGCAAGTTCACTATCAGTTTATTGAAAGGAATAATAAGTTCTCTTGTAAGATTTTAGATAAAGAGCAAGAGGTTATTACCTCTAAGGCTAGTCATGTTGAACAGCCCATATTTGATACTCCCGCTAATAAAATAGATATAGGTCCTGATTTTTTTCAGAAGCAGGTTGATTTGTTTAGGCAAGAATACCCTCACATAAGATCGAATTGGTTATTGATTGATGCATTGTTATTTAGCGTTTGTTTTAAATATCAAAAAGGTGATCCTTTTTATAAAAAAGCTCTAAAAATTACTAAAGAGCCCGATAAAAGAAAAGTAGTGACTTATCAGGCAGACCAAAAGATCTATATTCCCGAGCGTCTATTATCAAATGAGGAGATTGACCTTTCTAGACTTACAGTCTTTTTTGAAGATAAAGATATTATTAAAGAGGATTATTTTGTTTATAGTTTACTCGATTATCAAGTATTAGAAGGTGATCAGCTTTTATACCAGTCCTCTGTCGGTAGTATGACTAAAGCTCATAGAACTTAAATTATTAGTTGGCGTTATTATAAACGGAAAAAATGTACTTGTTACTGCGATGACAGACACAGCTCCTTTAAGAGCAATAGTACAACCTGATGATATAGCTAAAATGGTCGAATGCTTGCTGCGTGATGGTGGTAATTTTATAACAGAGCAAACTCTGGTTATCGGTTGTTTATCTATTTAGATTAACCTTGTCTACAAGGAAAGCGTATGGATTTAAAATTAAGAACAGTACCAAAAGAAGTGTTTATGGTAATGAATTTAAATGAGAACTTTAATCATCTATGGATACCTGATAATGTTTTCTCTTTGATTGGGCTAGGAACCTCTTACCTATTAGAGTTTTTTGAGTTTTATGGTGAAAAAGTAAGTGTTTTTTATGATAGGTTTGTAAAAAATACAGAGTTTGAAGATGAGCGTTTCCCTATTTTTATTTCTCAAGAAAAAAGACATGCATCAGCTCATAAAAACTTAAATATTTTTATGGCAAAAAACTACTCTCGCCCCTCTAAGGAGAGGTATCATCCTCGTGTCTATGATTTTATGTATGTTACTTATAAAGAGTTTGTTGAGCCTAATATTGCTGGTATTGAAAAAGATGAACAGGCAGGCAAAACTATAGATAGTTCTTTTTTTAAAGAAGCATTAAAAACGATTGCTATATTTGAGACGGAAGTATGTATGGCTAGTTTTTCATTTTATGAGAACTTAATTACCAACGGTAAGCTAGAATATATGATGGAGCTTTCAGAGAATCTTGGGGTGCTTTATTTATTAGCCTATCATTATGCTGAGGAAATGGAACATTGTAGCGTATCGATTGAAACCTATGAAAAAATTTATAAAGAGCAGCTATGGACAAAAGAACAAATAAAACAGTATGAGAAAGAGGCTGATATATTGTCACGCCGCGTTACTGTTGCCACTCTTTATGTTGCAAAAATGTTAAATGTTGAAGTGACTGTAAAGCAGATACAATCAAGACTTCCTAATTATTCAGCGCTAGTTAGCGAGGGATTTAATGCTAAAGCACCAGGGGTAGTAGAAAAAATATCAAATTTTGTAAAGCGTTGGGACAATGAATGGGAGCCGATGTTGTTAGCCAAAATAAAAGAAACCATTCATCGCTCTGTAACTTAAAAACTATTTAACTTAATCGTAAAAAATTCTTATGCGCATAAAATATCAAAAAGAATTTACTGGTTTTGACGGGACTAAATTACTTTATCAATACTGGCCTATAGACCCGTTAAATAAAGAATCTAATGTGGTTGTTTTATTACATTCAGGAGATAGTGATGGAGTACTTAATGATTTTATAGAAGCTATTAATCTACCACAGTATGTATTGTTTACCACCAATCTGAGAAGTGGACTTTTTTCAGATAATAGGGAGATGAGTGATTTTTCTATTTTAGTACATGATTTTTATGAGTTCATCTCACAAATTAAAGATAACTATGGCATACAAGAAAGTAAAATCATTGTTGTAAGCGAATCGATTAGTGCCTTGGCGGTTGCCGCATGGTTGCATGATTATGCACCTCAAATAATGGGGGCAATATTGTTAACACCTACTTTTAGTATTGGAGGTAAAACAAAGTTTTGCAAATTACACCATCTTTTAACTCAACGTCAACGACATAAATCTCAGTCTGCTACTAATAGTAATATCAAAGATTACTCTACTGTTGCTATGAGTTTTTTGGATACAGCCAAGCGTATTATTTTGGACGCTTCAGCCATTTATACTCCTATTATACTGCTGATCGATCAGCAAGAGAGCACTTTAGCCACACAGCGAGAACAAAAATGTTTTTATAATAGTTTAAGTAGTTCTTATAAGAAAATAAATATAATAGATAGTGACAGTGTTGTGGCTAATAAAATTAAAAAATCAATCGAAGAAATGGCTGGCGTAAAGCAAGTATTGCCTTCATTATTAAATGCAGATCAACAAGGGAAAACTAAAGAAGAATTTGATAGGTTAGCCGCCCCAGAAACTCATCCATTAAAAAAGGTTCGTTGGACGATGAGTCGAATTTTTTTAAAGTATGTTGGTGTATTATCAAATGGCATTCGATTGGGTTTAATACATGGTTTTGATTCAGGGATATCCTTAGATTATGTTTATAAAAATACTCCCAGCGGTCGAAATATTTTAGGTAAGTTATTGGATAAAATTTACCTCAATAATCGAAGTTGGAAAAGTGTAAGGCAACGGAAAAAGAATCTAGAAGAGTTACTATTGATAGCTATAGATAAGGTACTAGACAATAAGCAGACGGTTAATATTTTGGATATAGCAGCAGGTAATGGAGGTTATCTTTTTGATTTTATAGCTGAAAACAATAAAAAAATAAACCATGTATTGATGAGAGACTATGTGAATATAAATGTCCTACAAGGGGTGTCCAATTTAAAAGAAAAAAATATTATACAACAAGTTGATTTTGAGTGGGGGGATGCCTTTAGTGAGCAGTCGTTAACCACCTTGCCAAAGGATCGAACAATAGCTATTGCCTCTGGGTTTTATGAGTTATTTGATAATAACCAAATGGTTATTCGCTCATTGAAAGGAGTTGCAGATTCATTAGAGAAGGGTGGTTTTTTAATATTTACAACAAAAATATGGAATCCTAATTTAGAGTACATGGCACGAGTCATGTCAAGTCATAAAGATGGAAAGGCATGGTTGTTGCGTCGTCGATATCAACTGGAGATTGATCAGTTAACGCGAGAGGCGGGATTTATTAAAGTAATGCAACGAGTTGACTCGTGGGGTATATTCACGGTTACCTTGGTACAAAAATATTGATAACCAAGATTACATATTTTTTGGTATTAAACTTGAAAAATAACCAGCAAAAGCTTTTATCAATTAGATTATAAGTACAATTTTTACTTGTCACTTATTGGTACAGCAGAGAATTTTCAACTTCATAAAACAGATGTGATTAATTCACTTAGTCTACTTACTGCTTCCAAGCTTTGCAATAAACCGAATATAAATTAGTTCGCTCATTAATTCGATAAGTGTCTGTGTAACAATAATAGCAGGTAATACAGGGATTGCATTAGGAACAGCTAGGGCAAGCGGTAGTATGACTAGAGAGTTTCTTGTCCCTGCACTAAAAGCAATAGCTCTTCCTGCTGAAGGTACGAGGTAAAATAACCGACCAATAATCCAACCTATTAATGGGGCTACGGCTGCAAAGATAATGTAAAAGGGAATTACTCTAAATGTATTTGCTGTTGCATTGCCAAGTTGTGGCAAAACAGCCATAACAACAATAAAAAGAGTCAGCGCTGTAGCTGGAACAGGTAATAATTTTAAGAAATTTGATATTTTTAAACCAATATGGCTTTGGGAGGCCCAGCGCTGTAAAATACCAGCAAAAAAAAGCGGAACGGCTATGAGCCATAGGAATGCATGAATAAATGGTTCAGGTTGTATAAGATTCTTTGTTTCTTTACCAAGAAATAAACTAAGAAAAAATGGTAATAAAAACATTTGTGCAATTAAAAGGATTGGCGTTGCAGCCAAGAGTAAGCGTGCATTTGCTCGTCCAAGATGAGAGAATGTTACCACGTAATCAATACAAGGTGTAAGTAATACTAATAATACACCAAGCCTGATAATAGGATCCGATGGCAAAAACAATAAAAATAAACTGATAAAAAGCGGTAATGCCATAAAGTTAGTAATAAGTAAGGCCGCCATAAAGCGTCCATGTCTTAAAGTTTTTCCAATATCAGTAAGAGGTACTTGTAGAAATGTTACAAATAACATGAAAGCAAGTACTGGATTAATGGCTATTTCAAATACAGAGCTGCTATTGATAGAAAAAGTAATGAGTGCTGCTATCATGACAGCTGAAAAGTAAATAATGATTTGACGTTTTTCTAGTTGTTCACCAATATTTAGCATAGACCCATTTAATCCTTTTAAAAATATAAATAATTTTCAGATAGAATCTCAGAGATTGCTATGTTTAGCATTTCTCTTAAAGTGATAATGTTATATTCGATTGCGCTATCTAATAATCATGATTACTCAGCTTACAATTTAATTGTGAGGTATGTTTTATCTGCTAGCATAGACGGAAAGAGTGTTTACGGCTATAGGCAAGAGCTACTTATTTAAAGCGAGTTGGAATAGACGTGAATACTTTATAGTTTTTAACCTTAAGTGTATTCATTGATAGGGTATGCACCGCTAAAGATTTTATATACTTTAGCGGACAGGTTTATAAATTACAATCAAAATAGTTTGAGTGATTTAAGGTATGATACGCCTTGTTATGTTATGCCTATAAGTTGGTTAAATGCTGTCTTTTTTAGTGATTTGAGCATCATTTCCAACAGCCCTCTTTAGAGGCTTGTCGTGTTCCATCGCTATAAAGTTGAAAACTACCACACTCATCATTTGCTTGTGAACCAATAGGCATCGCGGTGAGAATATAGCTTTTTTCATTATTATCTAATTGGATACTGAGTTGATAATACCCATAATCAGACTTATTGGAGCTTAAGCCTAATTCTTCTAATGAGCCTGTGTATTTGTATTTGAAAGAGTAAAGGCTCTCTTGTGCTCCAGCCGTATCTAGCAATAACTTCATTGCGTCTGTACGATGTGAGCGTAATAGGTAGCGTTGATAACTTGTTATAGCAATACTGGCTAAAATAGCCAGTATAACTAAAGCAATCATTATTTCAATTAGTGTAAAACCTTTTTGTTTCATAGTAAACAAACCTTAGTTTTTAAAGATACTATCACCTTGGAAAATAACGCGATTAATCCGTATTCGATCAGGATTGTGAATCATTAATCCTATTTTTCCTTCGTTATTAACGGCCATTGGATGATTACCACCCTGTAGAATGCTTTTGCTCTCCAATAAAACACCACTAATAATTGGATTATCGATACGGCTACCCGTTCCATTTAAGTCAAATACAGGAAAGTTAGGAGCCTTACCCGTTGACGGATCTAATGCCATTAACCAATATTTAGGTACAGGCTTACATGGGTCTGTGGAGTCCATTACCATGACGGTAAAAAATACAACACTCCCCATGAAATAAGGTTGGTCTACAACAAGCTCACCAACAGGTAGGTCAATGTAAAATCCTTTGTCAGATGCTGTAATAGGCGCACCATTTGTTTCTCTAACGGTATAAGATTTGTTGTCTTTAGTGACGTATACTTTATCCGTTACTGTTCTAACTTGTAGTTGTTCAAGTTTAGTATCTTCATTAACTTCATTATTACCTCTTACCACCATACCGTAAATACTATTTTTAGCGGTTAAGGCACTTACAGAATCTTGTTGCTCAAAATATTTACCAGTTCCAAAGAGCAGAATATCAGAGGGTTTTCTCATGAAATTAACTCTTGCCAGCTCAGGTGATGCGGTGATTGGCTGAGTGTATTTCACTCCATTTATGATTCTTGTTCCTGGAATATTAGTTAATAATTTATTACCTTTTGGCGCATTTATTGAAACAGAGTGCAGTGGGTTAGAGATGTAAATTTCTCCTGCAAGATTACCTGCATATAAGGTGTTTCTTTCTATTCCAAAGTGACCATAATCTGTCTTATTGCTTTTCATTCCAACCACGCCAGAGAAACCTAGGTCTTCACTGTTAGGCGATGCTACAGGCCCAATGGCACTTGCTAGTTTGCCCGTTGCTATTTCGATTGCAATGGTACTGCCTTTTGTATAGACCGGCTCATTATTTTCTGTTGTTGAGGTGGGGCCGTATCCATTACCAAAAATGACATGATCTGTTACGGCTTCCCCATTATACAAGGGGCCGATGATAGGCGCAGAAAGGATATAGCCTGGAACTTTGCTATTGGGGAATGCTTTTGAAGCAACATCACTGTTAAAGTCGCCGTATTCCCACAGTAGTTTAGGTTGGTTTGGGTTTGTGACATCTAATGCAAAAAGACCTTGACCGCCACGTCCCAATGTACCGACTAAAACTGTATGCCATGCGTTATCAAAGTAAACATCATCTGTCACTAAGGGGCCGTCAACAAAAAAACGATGTTTAGAGGAGTTGCTAGTGGTTTGCTTATTGGCAGCACTGTAATCATTATCAGATAATAAATTAAGTTTACCTGTCACTCCAGCAGGAATAAATGCCCACTTTTCATTACCTTGTTGGTCAAAAGCATGCAACATACCATCATTAGCGCCTACGTAAACATAAGTAGGTCTTTGTGCTTGAGCCTCTTTAAATTGATAGTAGTTTTCGCCGCGGCTATTCATATAATAAGCATTACCTTGCGGTGGTTTTATAGCCATTGGTGTATTGTTTACAATATCCCCCAATAAATAGCCTTTATAACGTTCTCTAAATAATGTACCTTCATTTGCTGAGCTACCTCTTAACCATTCTAAACGTAACTTACCTAGCTCTTCTCCTGTAGGAGCGTTGGGTATATCAAGAGAACGTTGCAAATCCTCTTTCTGTTGTTTTGCGAATTGCTTGTAGTTAGCAGTGGTAAACTCAACCATTTTTCCTTGGACTGAGTCAAAACCTGTATTGATATAGATTGTTCTACTTGGGCCTTGTGAGCTATTACTTGACTTAAGTTTGTCATGGAAGCTTATAGCGTTTATTTTATTGCCATCATTGTCATATTGGTATTGAGTGATCATGCCTATCCAACGAAGTGAGTCAAACTTTGTTTCATAGTAATAGGCTTTATCATCAGCAATGGAGCTGTCACTGGATACAGTAATAGTAGTGGTTTCGCTAGGTAAAGCACCTGACATCATGATGTCATTGCGTATTTTATCCCATATTAATAGATTATTATCCCATTTATAAATATCTTCAGCATTGTATATCTGACCTCTACCATTTAAAGCAGCATGCCAGCTATCTACGATCGTTTGAGCAGTTCCCCAGTCATCAAGATTAGCAATGGCTCCTTTGACATTGTCACAACCACCATAGGCTGCACCGACCCGGAAGGCAACACACCAGCCATAAGCCCCTGGTGTTACAGGCCAGCTTATAATGCCTTTTAATAGGTCTTGATATGAACCATTGTATGTTCCTTGGTCCCAATTTAAATTATAGGCTGCTGATTTTTTCTTCATCCCTCCAACACTTAATACATAGGTATTAACATGTTGCCATGTGGCTGGATCATTTTTTGGATTCCAATAATTTTCATCGTCACTGCTTGCATCATCACGGTAGATAGGCGCCAGATTATTAGGTAGGTCTGGTCTAGCATCAACAGCCCAGCCCTCAAATGCATAATCTGATAGAGTTTTTGCATATTTTTCCTTTTGAACATCATCTTTATACGGCGCTCTAGGTGTATAAATCTTACCATCAGGAAGTGTATAGGTCTTATTAACGATTTTTGATGTTATACCTGCTTTAAAGCGAACATCATTACGGAAATCTTGATTAGCACTAGAGCGCGCGTTACTAAATAAAATATTATCCTCTGCTTGACCAAATTTTCCATGCGTAGCAATGAGGTGTACAGTAGGTCGGCATCCATACTCTTTACTATTTATATTACCGACTTCTTCACGGTAAGGACTCCAAGCACCTTTAGTTTTGATGTAGTCGTTTACGCGTTTCATCGCTGCCCGATGGGGGTTAAATTCACCATCTTGTTTCATTAGGCCATGTAAAAAAGTGTAGAAATCAGCTTTATGTTTTCCTTTGAAAGGAGCCAATGTTTGACTAACACCATAGCAACGATAGGGCTGACCATTGCTTCGAGTATAGCCATTTTTATTATCATTTGCATTGAACTCTGTTGAGTAGCATCCTTGAACTGATTGCCAAGTTACCCTAACATCCTCATCAAGATCTGCCATCACAAAGGCTAATATCGTTTTTACACGATTCATCCTTGATGCATAGTAAGCTAACCAATTTGAGTAGTTCTGTTGTTCTTTCGCAGAGGTTATTCTTCCGCCATCAATCCAACATTGTTTCTTAGTACCTATTAAACTTTTATCAGTTGATAATCGAGGATCTGAGCCACAGCCTGCGTTAGGATTCCAACGATAATAATGGCTATTAGTTGTACTGTTATTTAAATTCCAATATTGAAAGGCTGTTTCATCCCAACCACGTGGGACTACTTTATTTAAATCCCAAGCACCGACAGCACTATAATCTGTTCTTCGACTTTGATTGAAAATAGCGTTATATAAATAACCATCAACTGTTGCTCTAGAGAAACTAAACTCTGGGTAGCTGGTTCTTTTTAAGACGCCATTATCCATGATAAAGCGGGGAGGAACTTTATACTCATAATCAGGATTATAAAATAGTCCATTATAGTCTGGTGAGGCTAAGTTATAATTAGGGTCCCATGTTTCCTGACCTTCAGGCGAATGGGTATATCCCATATTTAATGTATCATCAATGGTGATAATTAAATTCATGGGGACAGTTGATTTAATTGATAATGGTGTTTGTGAAGGTTGCGCAGCAATAGAAAGGTAACTATACCCTAAAGAGCACACGATAATCCCAACAGCTAATTTATTATAAAGTTTATTTCCGTACATAAGCATACTCTACAGTGTATATATATCCAAAGTCGTTTTGTTGCGTATCCGTATTAGGATGTGTACCAACAGAAAACATTTTTACTAAATAATCACCAATTCCCTTATTATCACAACTATTGATACCCGATGTGCTATAGCCTTCTGTGTTACAACCAGCCACAATGTACCATCTAGGTTGTTCAGATAAGTAGCCAATAGCATTAGACCCTAAACCGTAATGACGAGCATTACGAACGATGCTGTTACTTCCTGTTGTTGGACTGGGTAATGCATATTTTGGCGTAATAGGGCAGGCGAGAACTTTATTTTCTGTCACTGCACCTTTATAGCAGTCGTCATTATCACTAATTTCTATTGTTTTATTATAAGCAGCCTGAAAAGCCTCATTAATGGCTGAAACAGAAGCATTTTCTGATAAAATATTGTACTGAACAGAAGTATTATAGTTAGAACTTAGTAATTGACTTTTAATAGCTGTTAAACAGAATATTAATAAGACAGCCAATATGACAAGTGCAACAAATAACGTACTGCCTTGTTGTTGTTTTCTCATTTTATTAACCCAAATGTTTTATTAATTGTCGTGCAAAGTTTTTTACTGTTTGTTGAAAGCTTTTCCAGTGTATTTAATGGGTTTGGGTAGCTACAACTTTGTTGTAAAACCTCTTTTCCAGAACTCACAGTTAAACTTAGTGATACAGAGTTTTTAGTGCTAGTAAAATTTAATGAGTCGATAAATACTTCCGAGTCAGCCGTGTAGCTTTTAATATCACTTGGATTGCTTTCGATAAAAGAGTTGCAAGTTAATTGACCATTCGGATTGGCTGTGATCTTTGTAATTAGCATCACTTCTTTTTCAAAACTATTAAAAATAGATGAAAAATAGAAATATCCACTACAACTTAAAATGCCTTGTATCTCTGCCTTACTACTATTTGAAGTCCAGTTTGGTTTACCATTATTGACATCATTATAAATACTGCTATTTGATGTAGGGGGTAAGTAGTTACGAATACATAATGTTTTATTGTCAGTACTTATAGTTATCGAGCTTCCAGCACTAAAATTACAGCCATTTAAGTTTGACATAGGAAATATAGCTTCGGGATCATCAAATGCTATGTCAGAGAGTAACGACTCTCCAGCTGTTGTATCGCCTAATGTTTCCGCAGGCACATAGCCAGTCCATTTTAAACTGTTTTTTATTTTACCTAGAATAAACTCAATTTCTTTCTCATTATTCATTTTAGCTTCAGATATTTTAGAGCTTTTAAAGATACTGATAAAAAAATCGCTTAGCATTAGTAATAAAAACATAGCAATAGTCACAGAAACCATTAGCTCTATTAGCGAAAATCCATATTGTTTTTTTATTCTTGTTTTCATGGTTGTATTGCCGCCTTAAAAAGTCTTATTCCAGTTGTTGCATCAGTTGCGCAACTATTTATACTGGTATAGGATTTGCTAGATAAAGTATCGCACTCTTTACTATACCAAGCCATTTGAGCTAGTACTAAAGAGCCTGAACTTGTACAAGTTTCACCATTATTGCTCTGACAGATAAAATAGTATTTTTTTAGCAATGTGTCATCAACATCCATTGTCTTAGAGATTTTTGAAGACCAACAACTGAGAAATGCGGTTGCTAACTCCGAACTATTGTTTGTTTGAGGATTACAGGCCGAATCAATAGAGGGAAAACTATCATTAGCCGCTTTGTAGAATGGTGAGTCACTGCGTAATGCTTGGCTAGAGTACCAACTGTAGTTAGAGGTTGAAATCTCTGTAAATAAACTACTAATAAACTGCTCAGCTAAATACGACTGAGAGGCTTGAGTAACTCGTGCATTATTTTTTAATTGTAAAATAGCTAGAGCAACAACACTGATCGAGATAATAACCAATGTCACTAATACTTCAATTAATGTAAATCCTTTTTCATGGCGATGTCTTATAAAATTATTGAGATGTTTTACTGACATTGTTTAAACTCCCCACCTTTACCCAAGCAAAAAGATTTGGTATCAACTACATCGTTTAGTGTGATAGAAAATTTGACATAATCTATTTCAGAGTAATCGAATACTTTATAATATTTTTTAGTATTGACTGTCATAATGTCACTTAATGAGCTACTTTTAGGCGTGATATTGTCACCACTTAAAATAAAACCATTTGGATAAAAGCAAACTAATGAGCTGTTAGTTGTTGATGCATCACTAGAAATGTCCTGATTACTTTGTAGTCTTAAAATTTGGTTTGTTTTAACAGTGGTCTCATCAGTTGAAGGTTGTTCTTTTAGATAAAGCTCTTTTAAATATTGTCCTTTAGTGTCTGACGCCTTCGCAACGCAGAGGTAGCGTTCCGTTAATATCGCTTTATTACGTACATAAGCAATAAAACCTTTTGCATCATTATAAAAGCTATTCGTACTGTACTTTTTAATCCAAAGTAATGATGATACAGCTAGCGTAACAATAATGGCTAATATGGTTAAGGTTATAAGTAGTTCCGTTATGGTAAAGCCTTGTTCTCTATTATTAAACATTTTACATTCTGCACTTAATAAGTTTAATAGAACAAAGTAAAGTCCTTTATAAGCGGTCAGCTATATGACATTTCTTTATATCTATATATTTAATTCAATGGGGCGATTATATATAAAAAAATTAGATATGATGAAATTTTAATTGTGATTTGTTTCACAATACAACTATATAGTCTGGTTTTTAAAAGGTCTTAGATACATGAGGTAATCTGCACTAAACCAATATGGAAGTTAAAGTATTAAGCCTGTGAGTTATAAATGTATAGATGACATTAATGTTTAATACTGCGGCATTATTTTAAATAGTTTGCTGTATTTAATGACAGTTTTAAGTGAGTGATCAAAGTATTTTCTGTGGAAAAATATGGGAGGCTATGCCGTCGATAAATCGTTCTAAAACAGAGAGGTCTAATCATACAGATCTATTGATAAAGAGTAATGCTAGTTATTTAGTAACTAACAAGTGTAGATATTAAAATGTTTTCTTGAGCGCTGTGGTAGCTATTTCTATGAGGTCTGGTAGTGTAAAAATTTGAGTTTTGACAATTTCAAGGTTATATCAGTAGAAAAAAAGAGTAATCCTGCTAGATGTAATGATGCATAAAATAAGATCTCAACCTGGAATGTTATTGGTTACTTGTTATTAGTGTGTGATTTAACAGTATCTTATAGAATTTTATCCTGTTTGGATATCCATATTTAATACTTGGGGGCTGAGTTTTGTACTTGATTTTAGAATTGTTTGATCCTACTTTTTTTATAGATAGTTGAGATAAGTAAATTGTAAGTGAAATAAAGTGTGATAAAGGTCACAAAAACAAAATATATTAGCCGATGGTCTAATAAAATAATTGAAGATGTGGAATTGAGCACATAAAATCGCCACCGCAAAAGTGGTGATATATACAAGGTTATAAAATAATTTATTAATCTGTTGTCTCATTGCTTTGGAAGCGATAGTTGGTATAGAACTAATGCGGTATTAACTATCATGTTTTATATGTTTAGGGCAGGCTTAATCTATTTGGGGTGAGTCTGTTTCTGTTTTTTATAATCGAGGTTTTCATGAAATTAAAGAATTCTGTATTAGCTACTGTTGTGGCTTCTCTAGGTTTTGCATCAACTGCATTTGCTGCAGATGGCACTATCAACTTTATTGGTACTATTACTGATACTGCTTGTCAAGTAACTACAGCTAATGCAAGCCAGAATGTTACATTAGGCACTGTTTCGGCAAAAGCGTTTACAGCTGCTGGAGATACTGCTGCTGCAACTAAGTTTACAATTAAAGTATCAAGCTGCCCTGATACAGTTACTTCTGCATCGATTCGTTTTGATGGTGAGCCAACCCAAGCAAATAATCAAATTCTAGCACTTACTGCTGGTCAAACAGCAACTAATGTTGGTGTTGGTATCTATGAAAATGATAGCTCAACGCTAATTGGTCTTCAAAAAGACTCTGCTCCACAAACTTTAGCTAAAGGCGATAACGACCTTACGTTTGTTGCAAAATACTATGCAACAGCAGCAGGTGTAACTGCTGGTTCTGCTAATGCAAGCACTACATTTACTATTACTTATAAATAAGTATGGTACACCAGAGCCACTATGGTGGCTCTGTCTTTTTCAAGGTGATGAATATGTTAAAGAAAACTATCTTCTCATGTGTATTGACAGCAATTGGTCTAGTAAACACATACGCTGCTAATGGCATACAAATTGCTGGAACAAGATTGGTTTATGATGGCAGTAAGAGCCAAGCTTCAATCAATATTAGTAATCCTGACGATAGAGTGTATTTAATACAGTCATGGGTGACTAAAGATCCTAAAAGTACAAAAGCAGCAGATGATTTATTTATTACTACACCACCATTATTTCGTTTAGAAGCTGGTACTGACAATTCTGTTAGGGTTGTATATAACGGAAAAACATTACCTAATGATAGAGAAAGTGTTTACTGGTTAAATATTAAGTCAATTCCATCTACACAGCGTAAAGAGGAAAATGTATTACTTATTGCCGTAAAAACACAAATCAAATTGTTTTATCGTCCTGCTAATTTACAAGGCAATCCAGCAGAGGCTTATAAAAAACTAAAGTTTCTAGCACAAAATGGTCAGTTAGCCATCAAAAATCCTACGCCTTATAGTGTTTCACTTAAAAGTCTTAAAGTGAATGGTACAGAAGTTGTTGACCCACCAATGATTTTACCTTTTACGACAGAGCTTGTTGATAAGCATGTAAGCGCTGGTGCAAAAATTAGTTGGCAAGCGATTAATGATTTTGGTGGGATAACACCAGAAGAAAAAGCAATAGCTGTTAGCCAATAATCTGATGAATTAATATGATCGTTAATCTAGAAATTGATATTTAAATGCAAAAGTTTACTTTTAAATGTACTGTACTGAGTATAGCCATTTATTCATTGCTTTACAGCCAATTTAATTTGGCCGAAGATTTTTTTGACCCAAGCCTTATTGAAGGGGTGTCAGATCAAAATAAGTATATTGATTTATCTGTTTTTAATAAAGGTGGACAAGCAGAAGGGACTTATTTGTCTGAAATATACTTAAATAGCAATTATGTTATACAACAGCGGGTGCGTTATAGTCATGCTGAGGGAGGTAATCAGTTATTACCTGCATTATCTAAGGCAGACTATGTTAAATTTGGCGTATTGCCTAATGCAACGCCAGCGTTTATGAATATTCCAGATGATGAGATCATAAAAAATATCAGCACTGTAATTCCTGATGCTTTTGCTAAATATAATTTTGAACAAAACCGATTAGATATATCCATTCCTCAGCAATATGTACATAGAGTGGCGCAAGGCACAGTGGCAGAGAGTCAGTGGGATGACGGTATTAGTGCATTATTTGCTAATTATAATTATTCTGGTGCATCAACGAAAACGGATGGAATTTCTGGTTATCAGAATAACTCATATCTTAACTTGCGTAGCGGCTTAAATATTGGGCCTTGGCGATTAAGAAATTATAGTATTTATAGCCATTCTAACCATACAGAGAAATGGCAAAATATTAATACGTATGTTGAGCGCGATATTAAGTCAATAAAAGGCCGTTTGGTTATAGGTGATAGTTATACCCCTTCCGATATGTTTGATAGTTTTTCATTTCGAGGAGCTCAGCTAGCCTCCGATGATGCTATGCAGCCTACAAGTCTGCGAGGTTTTGCACCTGTTGTTAGGGGGATTGCACAAAGTAATGCACAAATCACTATTCGTCAGAATGGTAGTATTATTTGGCAGTCTTATGTTCCTCCTGGACCCTTTATGATCAATGACTTGTACCCTACAGCGGCAAGTGGAGACCTTGAAGTCACTATTAAAGAGGCTGATGGTACTGTACGGACGTTCATTCAACCTTTTTCATCAGTTCCTATTATGTTGAGAGAAGGACGTTTTAAGTATTCGTT
>CAYNAM010000028.1:0-23911 GCA_964395065.1 uncultured Ventosimonas sp. | reverse complement strand
GTAGACATTGCCCAACAAGATGATCCAGATCTGCTTTATCAGTGGCTTTATGAGCAACAAAATCAATTGTCTTTGGTACAAAAATCAAAGCTAGGAAGCTCACTAATCAATTTTTTATTAGAAAAACTAACAGCCATTCATAAAAAATGCTTTTTGATTATTATCGAATTCTTTGATTTTAACATCATAGACGATTCACACGATGTAGATTATGAAAAACTTGTATTTTTAGAAAACAAACTCCATCAATTATGGGTGTTCGATGAGCAACGCATAGCACAACTAAAGGCTGATGACCATCAGCCTCCAGGCCGCTTCTCACAAAAACCAATTGATCCTACAGAAAACTGGCAACTTCTTGAGCAATTATACAAACCATTTTCATGGTTACAAGCAACGTTTACAAGTATCCCTATACACAGAGCAATACGTTGGGGCTCAAGCACTTTAAAATTACTTGAAGAAACAGGCTTCAACACACCCGATCATATGGATGAGAAACAATTAAATTTTTGGCTTAAGTTTAATCAAAAAAACACAACGCCTCTAATGCTTGCGCCTTTAACTATTATTTGCTTGGCTGTTTTTTTAATTACACTACCTTCATTGTTAGCATTAAATAATAATATTTTATTCACCAACTCTGTTCTCTCTAACATTGCTGCAATCACCCTAATATTTTTCAGTTTTGCAGCATGCACACTAGCAGGTTTATTATTTTATTGGTACTGTATGTGGCTCTCTATTCCCTATGAAGACATAGACAATTGGCCTTTTCGCATTTTTAGTGCATTATGGATTCCTATCCTTCTAATTATTTGGTTTTTCTTCTGCCCTGACAGTCCAAGCCCTTGGCATTGGCCTTTATTAATACTTAGTTTATTTACAGCCATTTATCGTTTTTTTGGTTATATGCCTAATGTTTTCTATAACCCTTTCTGTTGGCCATTTGCTATCTTTCGATTTATCAAAAAAAATATTATCTTCTATAAACAAAAAAAGACGCTTCCGAAAACAACACTATGCCTCTTTTTTATAACGCCAATCATTGTCCTATTTTTCATGGGAGATATTCAACACTTTAAAATCAATACTGATTTACCACCGTTTATATTCATCACTACCTTGGCTCTTTGGTTTTCATATATACTAAAAGACTAACCTTAATGTAAACTGCACGCCTTGATTCGTTTATTACTTTAGGCTATCTGACAACATCAACCTCTTATGAAGTAACAAACCGTTCATCTCACGAACGGCGTTGTATTAATAACAAAACGTGTAAAAAGGAATGTCGTACTATGTGGGCATTAGATTTCTTAGGTTTAGATACGGGGGCTGATGAAAAAGCCATTAAACGTGCTTATGCCAAACAATTAAAGGTTACTCGTCCTGATGATGATCCAGCAGCATTTCAACAGCTTAATGAAGCCTATCAAAATGCATTAACGTGGTGTAAAAATAAAGCACAACAAGACAGGCTAACACCACTTTCACATGAAAACCAAGAGCATAAAGAAGAAAGAGAGCATCAACTACCTGTAGACAACCATGAAATTTCAATCACTTCATCACCTACTTCATTACATGCATTTTACAAGCAGTGTATGAAAATTATTTCAATGGATGATGCGCAAGCATTAAATGAATGGTTAACCCAAAATAGCGCTTTAATTCATGACGAACAAAATGCACTTACTCAAATCTTTTTAAATAACTGGCAAAAATATTTACCCCCCGTGCCATATAAATGTTTTGATGTCATCGATAAACTACTCCAGCTAAACAACATACAACTTCGAACTATTTTAAACACTATCTGGGAAAGTAAACAAAAGCTACCAACAAGCATAAAGGCCGAGCACCCTTCAGATACCATCGACAAACAAAGTAACCAAGACTCTCTTATTGATAGCACTCAATTCTGTCAAGAGTGTATTCAGGTATCTCAACAAAACAATCCCGAAAAGCTAAAACTTTGGCTAAATACACAACAAATACTCTGGGCACTTCCTAATAAAAAAATACTAGGCGAACGTCTTATTGGTTATTTAATAGACAACCCTATTGCACTGCATAAAGATTGTTTTTCAGTTATCACAAACTTCTTTGATTTTAATAGGGTACAAAATGATCTTGACTACCAAACTATTTCTAATCTAGAAAATAAACTACACAGCTTATGGTTATTTAGCTCACAACATATAGCACAATTAAAAGCAAATCATAAAAAGACTTTCCGCTTTAGCTCAAAACAACTTAGACTTGAAAATGACTGGCAATTATTAGAACAGCTACAAAAACCTTTTTCATGGTTACAAGCTAGCTTTGCAAGCATTCCTCTTAGGCGAGCAAAATATTGGGGTAACAGCATTATACCCCTTGCACAAAATATAGATGATCAGATACCTAATACTATTAATCGTAAACAAATAGAGTTTTGGCTAAGCTTCAATCATCCTGGCTTGCATCCTGCAATACTCATATTTTGGACAATTATATCCATCATACTAACAGTCTTTTCTCTTCCATTAACAATACCGATGATTTACACAGGTCTTCTCACACAGGTCGAGGATACAACACTACGATTTCTTGCCCTCATACCAATATCAGTTAGCTTAGCAGGTATTAGCATATTCGTAATAGTATCCTGCATGTGGTATTGGTTTTGGATAAAGAAGCCTTACAACCAATTTAGCAACAGGCTTTGGCAAAACTTATCGATTGCTTGGACACCAATCTTATCTATAGCCGCTACTATTTTTTACCTTAAAAATCATAATATTTACATGCTTATAATAGGTATTGTAATGATAAATACATACTATTATTACGTTTATGTAGTTAAATATACACTTCCCAACATTTCTGGTTTTTTAATATCCTTATTTATTATCGGTACAGTTCTTCTATTAAGCATGATTACAGCATTCATAAATAATCTAAGCACTTCACATCAAGGCAATACTTATTATGTTATTCTCACCGCTGTACTTTTGACATGGTTCGCTTATTATTTACTACAAAAAAGAAATAATAATGTATAGATTTATCCCTACCCTCTATACTGCCAAAATAACTTATTTAGGTTAAAATACACAACTTTCATTTATCCATTACTTGAGACTATTTGACAATGTTGACTCTGCGTGGTACTCCTGCCCTTTCCTCATTCCGCCATGGAAAATTACTTAATCAACTGCAAGCTGCAGTACCTCATGTAAAAGCAATATATGCTGAATATATCCACTTTATTGATACAGCAGACCTAACAAACGAACAACTACAAATATTAAACCGTTTACTCCAATATGGCCCCAACGCAAAAACGGAAGATCCTAAAGGCATACTGCGCCTAGTCACGCCACGTTTTGGGACTATATCCCCTTGGTCAAGCAAAGCGACAAATATTGCACATAACTGTGGGCTTATTGAGATTAATCGTATTGAGCGTGGTATTGCGTATTATATTGATGGAAACCTTTCAACAACCGAACTACAAGCAATCACTGCTCTTATCCATGACCGCATGACTCAACAGGTTCTAACAGAAATAGAGCACGCTAATCAATTATTCAATCATGCAAAGCCTCAACCCCTAACATCAATCGATATTATCGGGCAAGGTCGTATAGCTTTAGAAAAAGCCAATCAACAACTTGGCTTAGCCCTAGCCGTCGATGAAATTGATTACCTAATGAATGCTTTTACTGAGCTAAAACGTAACCCTAATGATATAGAACTGATGATGTTTGCCCAAGCGAACTCTGAACATTGCCGCCATAAAATATTCAACGCCAGTTGGGATATTGATGGTGAAGCTCAGCAAAAAAGTCTATTTGGGATGATTAAAAACACCTATGAAATGGGACATGAAGGTGTCCTATCTGCTTATAAAGACAATGCGTCTGTTATCGAAGGCTTTACCGCTAGTCGTTTTTACCCCAATCCAGAAACTAAAGCCTACCAAGCAAGCCAAGAACCTGTCCATATTTTAATGAAGGTTGAAACTCATAATCACCCAACAGCAATTGCCCCATTCCCAGGGGCAGCAACTGGATCGGGTGGTGAAATCCGTGATGAAGGCGCAACTGGTCGTGGGGCTAAGCCTAAAGCGGGTCTAACAGGTTTTACCGTTTCAAACTTAAACATCCCCAACTTTATCCAACCTTGGGAAAAGCCTTATGGCAAACCTGAGCGCATTGTAAGCGCCCTTGATATTATGATCGAAGGTCCCCTTGGTGGTGCAGCTTTTAATAATGAATTTGGCCGCCCAGCATTAAATGGTTACTTCCGTACGTTTGAACAAAGCATCAAAACACCACAAGGTGAAGAAGTACGCGGTTATCACAAACCTATTATGTTGGCAGGTGGCTTAGGAAATATTCGTGCTGAACACGTACAAAAAGCTGAAATTAGCGTAGGGGCTAAACTAATTGTATTAGGTGGCCCTGCCATGTTAATTGGTCTAGGCGGTGGGGCGGCCTCATCTATGGCAACAGGCGCAAGCTCAGCTGATTTAGATTTTGCGTCAGTACAACGTGACAATCCTGAAATGGAACGCCGATGCCAAGAAGTAATTGATCGTTGCTGGCAATTAGGTGATGCGAACCCCATCAAATTTATCCATGACGTTGGTGCAGGGGGGCTTTCTAACGCTTTACCTGAACTCATCAATGATGGTGATCGTGGTGGCCGTTTTGAGCTACGTAACGTACCTAATGATGAACCAAACATGACACCCCTTGAAATATGGTGTAATGAATCACAAGAACGCTATGTACTTTCTGTTGATGCTAATGATTTCGAACAATTTAAAGCCATTTGTGAAAGAGAACGTTGCCCATTTGCCGTTGTAGGCGAAGCAATTGAACAAAAACAACTTACAGTGCACGATAAACACTTCGACAACAACCCTGTTGATATGCCTTTACAAGTATTACTAGGCAAACCACCAAAAATGCATCGCACTGCGAAACGTGAGACCATTCAAGGTGATAACTTCACAACCGACGGGATTGAGTTAAAAGAAGCAGTTACCCGCGTTTTACACCATCCAACAGTAGCCAGTAAGAGCTTCTTAATTGCTATTGGCGACCGTACCATTACTGGTTTAGTAGCACGCGACCAATTCGTTGGCCCTTGGCAAGTACCTGTGGCAGACTGCGCCGTCACAGCGACTAGTTTTGACGTTTATACAGGCGAAGCAATGGCAATGGGCGAAAGAACACCACTTGCACTGCTCGATGCGCCAGCATCAGGACGCATGGCAGTCGCTGAAAGCATTACCAATATTGCAGCTGCTCGCATTGAAAAGATTTCAGATATTAAACTGTCAGCTAACTGGATGGCAGCAGCGGGTCATGCCGGAGAGGATGCTCGCTTATATGATACTGTACAAGCCATTGGTATGGAGCTATGCCCTGAACTTGGCATTACCATCCCCGTGGGTAAAGACTCGATGTCGATGAAAACACGCTGGACTGATAACGGACAAGAGAAGTCTGTAACATCGCCTCTATCGCTTGTTATTTCTGCTTTTGCACCCGTGCAAGATATTCGCCAGACTCTAACGCCTGAATTACGCTTAGATCAAGGTAACACCGATCTAATCCTAATTGATCTAGGCCATGGCAAAAACCGTTTAGGTGGCTCAATCCTTACTCAAGTTTATAGCCAATTAGGACAAACAGTGCCTGATTTAGATGATGCAGAAGATCTAAAAGCATTCTTTGCAGTCATTCAAGGGTTAAATACCGATAATAAATTATTAGCCTACCATGACCGTTCAGATGGCGGTTTATTAGCGACCTTATTAGAAATGGCTTTTGCAGGACATTGCGGTTTAAACATTCAACTTGAACTACTTGCTGACAGTGCAGAAACCATTTTACCTGCCCTATTTAACGAAGAACTTGGGGCAGTTATTCAAGTACGTCAACACGATACGGAAGAAGTATTAGCGCACTTAACGCAAGTTGGTTTAGGTGAAGCAGTTTCTGTGATTGGCCAACCTACCCCACAGCAAACCATTACCTTTAAATTTGCAGACAGTGTTATTTTCAATGAAACGCGAGCAACATTACAGCAACAATGGTCTGCAACCAGTTACCACATTCAGCGTTTAAGAAACAATGTTGAATGTGCTGACCAAGAATTTGCAATCATCACCGATGACAATAATCCTGGATTGACGGTTGAGTTAACCTATGACCCAGAACAGCCTATTGTAGCCCCTTATATTAATAAAGGTGCTCGCCCTCAAGTCGCTATTTTACGTGAGCAAGGAGTAAATGGCCAAGTTGAGATGGCAGCTGCCTTTGACCGTGCAGGGTTCACCGCCATTGACGTTCATATGAGCGATATTTTAGCAGGCCGTGTTGATCTTAACGATTTTAAAGGAATGGCAGCCTGTGGCGGATTCTCTTATGGTGATGTATTGGGTGCAGGTGAAGGCTGGGCTAAATCAATTCTTTTCAATAGCCGTGCCCGTGAAGCCTTTACAGCCTTTTTCAACCGCCAAGACACCTTTACGTTAGGTGTGTGTAATGGTTGCCAGATGCTATCTAACCTTCACGAGCTAATTCCTGGCACAGAACTATGGCCACACTTTGTGCGCAATAGATCAGAGCAGTTTGAAGCACGTGTCGCCATGGTAGAGGTTCAAAAGTCACCCGCTATCTTCTTACAAGGAATGGAAGGCAGTAAAATGCCTATCGCGATTGCCCATGGTGAAGGGTATGCAGAGTTTAAAGACCAACAAGCTATTGCAAAAGCCGATCAGTCTGGTCTTGTTGCCTTACGCTACATTGATAATTATGGCAAAACAACTGAGCAATATCCAGCAAACCCCAACAGCTCACCACTTGGTATTACTGCATTAAGTAACACCGATGGTCGAGTGATGATTATGATGCCACACCCTGAGCGCGTTTTTAGAACCGTACAAAACTCTTGGTATACTGATAAATCAAAAGAAAATGCAGGCTGGATTAGAATGTTCCAAAATGCTCGCATTTGGGTAGATTAACTCATTGTAATCTAGTATAAAAAAACCACGTATTAACGTGGTTTTTTTTATGTTGATGCAATCAATACAATGAGATTAATTATCAAGCTTAGGCGCATCTATGGATTGAGGTTGTTGTGGCTGAATCTTTGATAATAACTGAATAGCCTCTTGGTCGCCCTGTTTTGCTGCCTTTTGTAATAACTCAATAGCTTGTGTTGGATTCTTCTCAATGCCATCGACACCTGCCATATAGAGAATAGCTAAGTAGTACTGCGCAGGCGCATAGCCTTGATCGGCTGACTTTTTATACCAAACAGCGGCTTCTTTTTCACTTTCTTTAAGCCCTGCCTTTCCTTCCGTATACATTTGCCCTAAATGATATTGCCCTTTAGCATCGCCTAACTCAGCAGCTCTTTTAAACCATTCCAAAGCTGCTGCATCATTTCTATTACCACCTAAACCAAAATAATAGACCTTTCCTAAATCCACTTGAGCAGGGGTATAGTCTAACTCTGCCGACTTAGTCAATAAATCCACTATTTTTGCTTGATTAGCTTTTGCATTTTTTGAGTCATTCATGTACTGAACGGCTTGCTCATAATATGCTTTTGCTTGTTCATTATTAGTTGTTTGTGATTGTTCTGAAACCTTTTTTGATGAGACTGACTCTGTTTCATTTGCAACAGCCATAGAGGCTAATCCTAAACACATAACTCCTGTCACTAGGTACTGTACAACTTGCATGCTAAATATAACCCTTAACCATTAACGATAATTGAAGTCTAGTTTACCCTCTTTTATTAGTAATAATAAAAGTTTTTTAATAAATATATTTCAAAAAGTATCTAAATACTATTCTGGTGTTCAAGATAGAAATACAAAAATATTGCTAGTGAGTTTTATTACTTTTCAAAGAATATTTAATAAAATAAGACTGTTTCAGAAACTAATCAGTTTCTATTTGTTTTTGCAACCACGGTGGTAAATGAAATGTTAGAAAAAGCCCCAAAAGAGCAAGCATGATGTAAAGCATGCCGCGCAATCGATAACCGAATAGATGCAAATAATCTAATACTAAAAAGATACCAGACAATAAAAAAACTAATATCAGCCCTATTCCCATAGCAGAATTAAAAAGCATCCGATAACTATTTATTTTTAGAAATAAAAATAGCTGACAAATAACACATATTAAAATAACGAATACAACTCTTGGCTCCACATGTGCAACAACATCATGCACAAGAATAGGAGCCAGAATTGTTTGTCCGAGTGCAGGAAAAATGACCAATAAACTGATCCATATTCCCCCCACCCAAAGTGATTGCAAAAACGCCCCCGTGAAACGTTCGATAGGCGTTAAATGCTTATTAGACATGCTTTACTTCTGCAATTTCATATTCAACTTCACCACTAGGCACGCGAATAAGCACTACATCACCTTCTTCTTTACCTATAATTGCTCTAGCAATTGGCGAGCTCACAGAAATCTTGCTCAGTTTAATATCAGCTTCATCATCACCCACTATTTGGTAAGTTGTTGACTCATCATTTTCAAGATTAATTAAATCAACCGTACAACCAAAAATCACTCTACCTGTATGAGGTAATGTTGTGATATCAATAATATGTGCATTTGAAAGCTTCGCTTCAATATCTCTAATACGAGCCTCAACCATACCTTGCTGCTCACGTGCCGCATGGTACTCTGCATTTTCTTTCAAATCACCTAGCTCGCGCGCTTCACCAATTGCTTTGCTTAGCTCAGGACGACGCTCATTTTTTAAAAACTTTAACTCTTCCTCAAGCGCTTTCGCCCCTTGGACAGTCATTGGAAACTTTGTCATTTTCAAACTATTCCTGCATGTAAATCCTGCAAGCGACGTACAGTTTTTTCTGCACCAAATTTAAGTGCCTCACAAACAGCCCTGCCGCCTGCAATAGTAGTTGTAATGCATATCTTTTGCTGTAATGCATTACGTCGAATTGAATAAGAGTCAGCAATAGATCGACGCCCCTCTGTTGTATTCACAATTAAATTAATTTCACCATTTTTAATCATATCTACAATATGTGGCCGCCCTTCGGTTACCTTATTAACTCGCTTAACAGGTATACCTGCACGTTCTATTACTTCAGCAGTACCAGTAGTTGACACGATTTCAAACCCAAGCTGAGCCAAATCGCGCGCAACACTGGTCACAATGAGTTTGTCATCATCACGAACACTCAAGAATGCTCGGCCTCCTTTATTTGGAAGTATTTCATTAGCGCCTGCCTGAGCCTTTGCAAAAGCCTCGGCAAAGCTATTACCAACCCCCATGACCTCTCCTGTCGATTTCATTTCTGGCCCAAGGATAGGATCAACCCCAGGGAATTTCGCAAATGGGAAAACAGCCTCTTTAACACTGTAGTAACTTGGAATTATTTCTTTAGTAAACCCAATCTGATTGAGTGATTTGCCAACCATAACACAAGCAGCAATTTTAGCCAAAGAAACACCAATGCATTTTGAAACAAAAGGCACTGTTCGAGAGGCACGTGGATTAACTTCTAAAACATAGATCTTACCATCTTGTAGGGCTAACTGTACATTCATTAAACCAATAACGCCCAATTCTAAAGCCATCACTTTGATTTGTTTACGAATTTCATCTTTAATTTCTGACGATAATGAGTAAGGTGGTAAAGAGCAAGCGGAATCTCCAGAATGTATACCAGCCTGCTCAATGTGCTGCATAATGGCACCAATAACTACTTCCTCGCCATCACAAATAGCATCCACATCAATTTCAATGGCGCTGTTTAAAAAGTGATCTAATAATACAGGGCTGTCATTAGAAACTTTTACAGCTTCACGCATATAGCGTTTTAGCTCTTCCGTATCATGAACAATCTCCATAGCACGCCCTCCTAACACATACGAAGGTCGAACCACTAACGGATAACCAATAGCTTCTGCTTTTTCAATTGCCTCTTGCTCACTACGTGCTGTCGCATTAGAGGGTTGTAATAAACCCAACTTTTCAATCAATTTCTGGAAGCGCTCACGATCTTCTGCCAAATCAATAGAGTCAGGGCTTGTGCCAATAATAGGGACTCCTTCCGCCTCTAAAGCACGACAAATTTTTAAAGGCGTTTGTCCGCCATACTGCACAATAACTCCTTTAGGCTTTTCTATACGGACAATTTCCAATACATCCTCAAGCGTTACTGGCTCAAAATATAAGCGATCAGAGGTATCATAATCTGTTGAGACTGTTTCAGGATTGCAGTTAACCATAATGGTTTCATAGCCTTCTTCACGCATTGCCAAAGCGGCATGAACACAACAGTAATCAAACTCAATCCCCTGCCCAATACGGTTAGGCCCACCACCCAAGATCATGATTTTAGGTCGGCTTGTCGGATTCGCCTCACACTCTTCCTCATAGGTTGAGTACATATATGCCGTATCCGTTGCAAACTCTGCTGCACAGGTATCTACCCGCTTATAAACAGGCAATATCTCTAATTGATGACGATGGTTACGTACTTGTTTCTCATCAATGCCTAACAATGCAGACAAACGCGCATCTGCAAATCCTTTACGCTTTAATTGGCGTAATTGCTGATAATCCAAATCAGCTAATGTTTGAGACTTAACATGCTCTTCTAATTTGATAATTTCTTCAATTTGAACTAAAAACCAACGATCAATTTTAGTTAACTCGAATATTTTATCAATGGAATAACCAGCGCGCATCGCATCAGCAATATACCAAATACGATCTGCACTCGGAATAGTCAATTCGCGTGTTAAAATGCTATCTAGCTCAAGTTCTTGTTGATCTAGTTTAGGATCAAGCCCAGCAACGCCCACTTCCAAACCTCGCAAAGCTTTTTGTAACGACTCTTGGAATGTGCGCCCTATCGCCATCACTTCGCCCACTGACTTCATTTGTGTTGTCAAACGCGCATCAGCTTTAGGGAACTTTTCAAATGCAAAACGAGGAATTTTGGTTACCACATAGTCAATGGCAGGTTCAAAAGAAGCCGGTGTTCTCCCGCCAGTAATCTCATTTTGTAATTCATCCAGTGTATAACCAATGGCTAACTTGGCTGCTATCTTGGCAATTGGGAAGCCTGTTGCTTTTGACGCAAGCGCTGATGAACGTGACACCCGAGGATTCATTTCGATTACAACCATACGGCCTGTATCGGGGCAAATCCCAAACTGCACATTAGAACCACCCGTTTCAACACCAATTTCACGTAACACTGCCAATGAAGCATTACGCATGATTTGATATTCTTTGTCGGTTAATGTTTGCGCAGGAGCAACAGTAATTGAATCGCCAGTATGTACACCCATTGGATCAAAATTTTCAATAGAACAGACAATAATACAATTGTCTTTTTTATCGCGAACCACTTCCATTTCATACTCTTTCCAACCAATTAATGACTCATCAATTAGCAACTCATTGGTTGGTGAAAGATCTAAACCACGAGTACAGATTTCTTCGAACTCTTCGCGGTTATAAGCAATTCCGCCGCCAGTCCCACCCATAGTAAATGAAGGACGAATGATACAAGGAAAGCCTACCTTATCTAATACCTGATAAGCTTCTTCTAACGTATGAGCAATACCTGAACGAGGGCACTCCAAACCAATTGCACGCATTGCTTGATCGAAACGAGCGCGATCCTCTGCTTTATCAATAGTATCTGCATTAGCCCCTATCATCTCTACATTGTACTTAGCTAACACCCCGTGTTTTTCCAAGTCTAATGCACAATTTAATGCTGTTTGCCCGCCCATTGTAGGTAATAGGGCATCAGGGCGCTCTTTCTCAATAATTTTTTCAACAGTACGCCATTGAATAGGCTCAATATAGGTCGCATCTGCCATGGTTGGGTCTGTCATAATGGTTGCAGGGTTAGAGTTAACTAAAATAACTCGATATCCCTCTTCTTTTAACGCTTTACATGCCTGTGCACCAGAGTAATCAAACTCGCAGGCTTGACCAATAACAATAGGACCTGCGCCGAGGATAAGAATATTTTTTATATTTGTACGTTTTGGCATGATGTTCTCGTATCCGATAAGTTAATTGAGTGAGGCAGTGGCAAGCTTGATGCCAAAGCCAACAAATAAAACGCCTACGCTCGCGGTAGCTAAGGTTTCCAATCGTTTCCTTTTGTGAAACCATAGTGCCAACGATACGCCAGCAAAAATTAAAAAAGTTAAGTAGATAAAACTTATAATCTCAAGGGTTATCCCTAAGATAAAAAAAGACAATGAAGGATGCGCGTAATTAGGATCAACAAACTGAATAAAAAAAGCGACAAAAAATAAAATAGCTTTAGGGTTTGATAAGCTTAAAAACAAAGCCTTTTTAAAAGGGTTCTTAATACGGGCTTTACCAACCACATCAATACTAATATCTTTATTAACTGGCTGCTTACTTTTCAACCAAGCCCCTCTTAAGAGTGTAAAACCTAAATAGCACAAATAAAGTGCCCCGACTCCTTTAACTACTAAAAATAACATCGGCAAGGTTTTGAGTAACGACGCAACACCTAGCGCAGAGACTGTCATCAAAATAGCATCACCTAAAAATACTGCACAGGCAGCTTGATAACCTTTGCCGACACCACCTTGAGCAGCAGTTGTTAAAACAAAAATGGAGTTTGGGCCGGGCACTAATACAATACCAATCACTGCTAACAAATACGTCCAGTAATCTAGTATTCCAACACTTTCAAACATAATATTCTCTTAACACGCCTCTCTAATCATATTCACAAAGCGATCAAACAGTGGAGCCACATCATGTGGGCCTGGGCTAGCCTCAGGATGTCCCTGAAAACTAAACGCTTGCCTATCTATACGTTCGATCCCTTGTAACGTGCCATCAAACAATGATTTATGAGTTGCTTTCAAATGACTGGGTAACGTTCCTTCATCCACAGCAAAACCATGATTTTGACTGGTCATCATCACTTCACCTGTTTTAAGGTCTTGTACCGGATGATTTGCACCATGATGGCCATGTGGCATTTTCACCGTTTTAGCACCAGAGGCCAATGCCAATAGTTGATGCCCTAAACAAATTCCAAATATAGGAATCTCTTGGGAATGTGTTAATAATTCTTGAATTGTTTTAATCGCATAATCACACGCAGCGGGATCTCCTGGACCATTAGAGAGAAAAATACCATCTGGATTCAAAGCAAATACCTCAGCAGCTGTAGTTTGTGCAGGAACAACAGTGACTCTACACCCTCGTGCAGTTAACATTCTTAAAATATTGTATTTAACACCGTAATCAAAGGCTACAACATGATAGGGTAATTCGCTATCAGCTATCTCTGGACAAGCATCAGT
Organism: uncultured Ventosimonas sp.; assembly: GCA_964395065.1. Taxonomy (GTDB): domain Bacteria; phylum Pseudomonadota; class Gammaproteobacteria; order Pseudomonadales; family Pseudomonadaceae; genus Entomomonas. The sequence continues at coordinate 10,523 of CAYNAM010000028.1, read as the reverse complement.
ATCTAATGACCACACACTACTACGCCATTCATAAGATTCTTTTACACTCACCACTTTAGCCAAATCCATTCCTTGCAATCCAGGGAAAGAACGTGCTAACTCTAACGCTTTTTCAGGCGTTGCATCAGCACCAGCTAAAATACAACCATTTTGAGAACCTTTTTCACGCAAAATACGCGTTAAACGTCGTGTATCAATTTCAGCAATCGCTACTACATTATTTTCTTTCAAATAGTCAGGTAGTGATTGCTTATTTCGCCAGTTACTTGCTAACAAAGGCAAATCACGGATAACTAAACCAGAAGCCCACACCTGATTAGACTCAGCATCAATAGGTGTAGTACCTGTATTACCCACATGAGGGTAAGTCAGTGTAACAATCTGTTGTGCATAAGAGGGATCAGTTAGAATTTCTTGGTAACCCGTCATCGCTGTGTTAAAAACAACTTCACCAATCGTTTGCCCTTCGGCACCTATTGATTCACCATAAAAAATACTACCGTCGGAAAGAGCAAGAACTGCGGGGATAGACAATGGAACCTCCATAGAGTGATGCACACAAAAAAACGAGATGCCAGTGTATGCCGTCATCTCGTTTTCAATAAAAGTATGTGCTAGTTTTTAGTGGATACACTAAAAGTACATTGTACGATAACTCTACAAAATAACCAAGCTAAAAAATCAACTTATCGCCACCTACTCTACTAACAAAATAAATTCAATCTGTTAAACACTATTTAACTAATGCCTAAACATTTAACACCATCGACTTCAATTTATTACAACGCAAGCCAATAGACTAGCTATTTCATTTTTTTTGCTTAATAATAATGCTATCAATGTTTCAACAATTAAAGTGACGACGTTATTATGCATATTCATATTCTTGGGATCTGTGGTACATTTATGGGTTCATTGGCTGTACTGGCAAAAGAACTTGGCTACAAAGTAACAGGCAGCGATGCTAATGTTTACCCTCCCATGAGCACACAATTGCAAGCACAAGGCATTGATTTACAACAGGGCTATTTACCTGAGCACCTACAACCTGCACCTGACCTAATCATTGTGGGCAATGCGATGAAACGAGGTATCCCCGCGGTTGAGTACATGCTTAATCAAAATATCCCCTATACGTCCGGCCCTCAATGGCTTGCCGAGCATGTACTACAAAAACGCCATGTGTTAGCTGTTGCAGGGACACACGGCAAGACAACAACAAGCAGTATGCTAGCTTGGGTATTAGAGGTAGCAGGCTTAAGCCCGGGCTTTCTTATTGGCGGTGTTCCACAAAACTTTGCTATTTCCGCGCGCTTAGGAGACTCCCCTTACTTCGTAATAGAAGCCGATGAATACGACAGTGCTTTTTTTGATAAACGTTCAAAATTTGTTCACTATCATCCAAGAACAGCCATCTTAAATAATCTAGAATACGATCATGCCGACATTTTCCCTGATTTAGCCGCCATTGAAAAACAATTTCACCACCTCGTAAGAACAATCCCTAGCGAAGGGCTTATCGTTTACCCTGCGACTGAAACTGCATTACAACGGGTGATTGAAATGGGCTGCTGGACGCCAACTCAAACCACAGGGCAAGGAGATTGGCAAGCTAAACTCCTTGCACCTGACGGATCAAGTTTTAAAGTAAGCTTCCACAACAAACCTTGCGGCACAGTAAACTGGGCATTAACAGGCATACATAATGTCAACAACGCCCTTGCTTGCATTGCCGCTGCTAATCATATTGGGGTTAAGCCAGAAGTTGCTATTAACGCATTAAAACAATTCAAAAATGCAAAACGCCGTATGGAAAAAATTGCCGAGGTAAGCGGCATCACTATTTATGATGATTTTGCCCATCATCCAACAGCTATCACAACTACTCTCGATGGTTTACGCAAGCACATTGGTAACGATCAGCTGATTGCCATTATTGAGCCAAGATCAAACTCGATGAAACTTGGTGCTCATCGCACAGGTCTTGCAGAGAGTGTCGCACAAGCAGATCAAGCCATCTGGTATGCACCTGATAATTTAGGTTGGGACTTAGCATCTGCGGTTCAGCAGTCAACAACACCCTCAACCGTCTGCAATACATTAGAGGGTATTATTGAAAAAACCATTGCCTTGGCAAAACCTAACACACACATTGTTATTATGAGCAATGGTGGCTTTGGCGGTCTACACCAAAAGCTTACTCAAGCTCTCAATCAATAATCCAAAAGGTAAGAGAGTTAATCCTCTCTTACCTTCAAAAACCCAATAATTTTCTTGTTTCAACAAAAATAATAACGCCACTAATCCCCTTAAATTACTTGCTCTTATTCATAATCAAAGGAGCAAATAAATGGCTTATGATTTTAAAAATCTAGTATTTGAAGGCGGTGGTGTAAAGGGTATTGCTTATCTTGGTGCGATGGAAGTTTTTGACAGTAAAAAAATTCTCCCCTCTATCGAGCGTGTTGGCGGTACGTCTGCAGGGGCAATCTATGCCGTAGTAACAGGGCTAAACTACTCCGTTCAAGAAACACAAGACATCATCTGGAGCATGGACTTCAACAAATTTATGGATGATTCTTGGGGTGTTATTCGTAATAGCAACCGTCTGCTAAACCAATTCGGCTGGTTTAAAGGTGATTACTTCTTAAATTGGATGAAAGACATCATCAAGAAAAAAACTGGCAGTGCAACTACTACGTTTGCACAACTTGAAGCCATGAAAAAAGATAAAGGCTTCAAGTCTATCTATTTAATTGGCTGTAACCTATCAACAGGTTTTTCTGAAGTTTACTCCGCTGAAACAACGCCAGATATGGCAATCTGTGAAGCAACTCGAATCTCCATGTCCATTCCTGTTTTCTTTGCCTCAGTTAAAACTAACAGCGGAGATATACTTGTCGATGGCGGAACGGTAAGAAATTACCCTGTAAAATTATTTGATCGCAAACAATACATCACCAGCAATAATTTCCAAGAAACCGACTATTACAAAGCAGCCAATACTAAAAATGGCAAATACCAAGTAGATTATGTTTTTAATAAAGAAACTCTTGGTTTTAAACTGTCTTCAAAAGAAGAAATTGACGTATTCTGGTACAAACAAGAACCAGCACATAGCAAAATCAATGACTTCTTTGACTACACAAAGCGTCTAATTAGCACTGTTATCGACATGCAATCCGATGTTCATTTACACAGCGATGACTGGGCACGTAGTATTTATATTGACTCACTCAACGTATCAGCCACTGACTTTAATCTAAGCGACGATACCAAAACAAAACTGATCAACTCAGGAAAAGAAGGTACATTGCGCTATTTTGAATGGTACGATAAACAATAACCATTAATAACCTATACAGCCACTTAATTTAAGCTAAAACTTCATAAAGTGGTTGTATTCCACAAGGCGTTAATAAGAAACCAACTCAACAAGATACCAACTAATCCCCCGTCGTTTCATCTGCTAATTCTCAGTAAATCTATCCTCGTTATCAATACCTTTAAACTCAACCTTAGTCGAAGTTCTCCCTTGATTCTCTTCATATGATTTTATACGAATAGAAGGTTTGCTAATAACAGCAATAAAAGATGAATAAAAAACTCACAAACCAATAAATAGACATATTATTGATAAAACACTTGCTCGCGGCCAAGGCTAGGGCTAAACTAAAAAAACTGTAGCAAAATCTACAGTATGGGCTTGGCGGCCCATTTTTCACAACCAAACGTAGCTAGCTTCTAGCTCACGTATTTGCATGCTCGCTTGTATTTTATGGCGGGCTGGGTACGGGACATTCTTCGGAATGTGCCGATTGGTTGTGATCGGTCCGCCAACCTGTGCACAGTTCCGCCTCCTTGTACTTTAAAGCAAGGAGACAAAACAAAAAACAGGAGCAAAACTAATGAGTAATAAAAAAGACCGCTACTTCATAGCCCTTAACGGCACATCACAAAACACTAGTGAATCCGTTATTTATTATAATGCCAATGCCCCACTCGATGCTATTTATGAATGCGCCACTGCCAGAATACAGGCCGTTATTAATTTACTTGAAAACCTTTACAAACTTAAAGCCGAAGAAAATGCAGTCTGTGCCATTGCCAGTGTTTCAGCACTTTTACTAAACGATGCGACAACCATGTTAGAAGCGCTTGATCCTATAGCCGTTATGTTAAGGGATGAAAAATAAAAAAGCTAGCAATGCTAGCTGCTTTTTGAATACCTATAACAACAACTATTCTCTATTCCCTCTTTCGAACTCAGCAAAAAGGGTTCTGCTATTTACTCATTTTCTTACTCGTCCCAGAACAACAAATAATACCTAAAACAATCAATATTACCGATATCAGATGATAAAGATGCATTTTTTCACCCAATAAGACAATACTCAATAAACCACCCGATAAAGGAATAACATGGGTAAATACCTCACTTCGTGTAGTACCGATCATTGCCACACCTTTATTCCAAAACACGTAAGCCAACCAAGAGGGAAATAATACAAGATAAACAATACCTAACAACACAGTAAAAGAGTAATCTTGAGTAAAAAGCGTTGTATCATGAGTCAATAATAGATATCCAATATAAATAGGAATGAGAATCAGCGTTCCTAGTAATGAACAAAAACCAACGAAGGCTGTCTGTGTCACTCGTTTATCTTTTAACCTTAACAACGCACAATAAAAAGCCCAACTCAGTGCCGATACGATGGTTAATAAATCACCGATACCGAATGAGGAAAATATAATGCCTTCTCTCGTGTTAAAGTAACTCAAATATATAACACCAAATGTACTGACAATAACCCCAACAATATTTCTTAATGTAATAGTCTCTTTAAATAAGAAAAAGTTAATAAGCAATACAATGCAGGGCGTAGTTGATATATAAATAGCTGCATTTAGCGAACTGGTATACTGTAAACCAATGTATAATGTCAGCGGAAAACAAACTTGCCCTAAAAAGGCATAGAGCGAATTAAGTAACCATTTTTCTGATAAGAAATGCCATTCATCACGGATAACTTTCCAATACAGTGAAAACATGAGTAAGGCCGTTAGTCCCCACCGAGCAAAACTCAAAGCATAAGGATTAATATGGCTAACCAATATATGCCCAGCTACATAATTACCTCCCCAAAAAATAGCTGCTAATGCAAGGAGTAAATAAGCCATCACTTATCCCTATTATTACTGTTTGAGTATCAACCCCTACAGTTTTTTAATTTCTTTTAATAAATGATCGTAATACCGCTCAGCAGTTCTTAATCTTAAGAGGCTTCCATAATAAAACTCATCTTTAGACTCTGGATACTGATCAGTTATCACATTAATCACCTTATACAGCCAATCTTCACCATGTTTTACATCAATCGTAATATGCTCAGAGTAGTAATGGAAATCTCTATCGACCAGTCCTAATCGTGAACACCCCATCACTAGTTTTGCATATTGGGGCGGGTCTAACACTTCAGTCATCGCCATAACCCCCAATAACTTATAATAATGGGCTCGGTTAACACCCCCTAGCATAAATGCATTATGCCCGGCTAATGCTTCAACACCATAAAGATCAATATAATGATTATCAGGTAAAATAATACCGCGTCTTTCTAATACATCTTTATACAAATTAACATGGGTAAAATAATTATCTCCATGCCCTACCTCATCCCAAATATTTTCACTAATTGTGCCTCTCGTTTCAGGCTGCGCACCTATTAATGTATAAGCAACCAAATCAAAAAATATTAAATTAAGTGCACTGTCACTTTTTAAAAATAAATACAACTGCTCAGGTGTGGCATCACTTTCTAAAAACTCAAAAAGTGGATGATGTGACGCATTATGTGTTTGCCAAACATCAATTAGAAATTCAGCATAAACTTTATGATTAGCGTTTATATTTGTCATATCAACATCTTTAAACTCATCCAATAGCCATGCACTTTCAATTTTATTTTTTACTTTCACCAAACACTCATCATATTGTAGCTTAGCAGCCTGCGATAAAGGATAGGCTAAATTTATTTGATAAATCATGAATAAAGCATTGTGAATAACTTTTTGCGCGTCTAATGAATGGTTTTTAAAAGCATCCAATAACACCTCGTCAATACGGTAATTAATTTCTTGTGATAACCGTTTATCTCCTTGATTAATGCATGATATAAGCGTTTTAGTAAAACCATATTGATCATCATCGAAAGCTGTTTTTACTTGTTTTAAATTAAACATATAAGCTCATCCAGAGTGTTTTAATATCATTATTTTTAGATAACTATGCTTGAAAATAGACTTCAATTATTTTTATTATTTTCAAACGAGGTTGATTATACATAACAACCATAAAATTAAATGACACAAGTCACCAAAAACTGCCTCAAATCATTATTTTAAATCATATACTACATTAAAAATAAATATAACTAATTGTTTTTTATTTATTCCTATAAATTAATTTAAGTTAATAATAATTTTTAATCATGTAAGACATAGATTTTATTTAAAATATCTATTAGTAAAGTTTGTAAATGCTATCTTCCATGTTGTATATTCTTCAATATCTAATCATTGTAGAGCCGTTCAGCTTATGTCAAGATAAAGTATCATTAGCGTATTCATAACGTATTATATTGTTTAAAGATTTTTCCATAAAACATACAATGAACAACAATAAAATGAATCCTCACAAATGAGAGAGCAAAGCTAAAACATAATACTAACGTTGACAACATTAGCTTGCCCCATATTTAAATCAGATTCAAAAGTTGGAACTCATGGCTAAAAATCTTTATTAATTATTTCTTCAATATTTCGCTCAGCTAATGCAGCAATGGTTAAACTAGGGTTAACCAATCCCGTACTTCCCGGTATTAACGCGCTGTCAATCACATACAGCCCCTCATATCCTTTAACACGACCATAGTTATCAGTAGCTTTACCAAGAACAGCTCCCCCTAAAGGATGCGCGGTAAAATTAGTAGCGACATCATTCACCACAAGAGGAACACCCGGAACACTAAGTGATTTTAAAGCAACTTTATTATTTAATTTACGTAATGCCTTACCACACTCATCATTACCTGTTTTTGGCCATAACAAATTAACCTTATCTTTTTTAGCATCATAAACAAACTTAGCACGATTTTTAGTATCAAACGCCATACCTAACGATCCTGCAATACCAATATTTACAGGTATACCTAGAGAATACCAATTCTCTAAAGTTACAGGAATACTCGACGTTGTTTCATCATCTATTTTAGAAGCACTGGGCGTTGCTTGTGTCACCCCCTCACTAAATGAGAATGATCTAACAACAATAGCATCACCATTAGTTCCCCATCCCTCACCGATATGATTATTTAAATGAGTTAATTTATTCTGTTGTTTTGCCTTCACAAGCAGCTCAGAGGTACCAATAGAACCTGCCGCTAAAAATAATGAGTCACAGGTTAAGGTATATCTTTTTAAAATATTCCCCTCAGGATCAATTTTTTTCACATCAACCACATACTGCTTACCATCATGTGAAATTGACTGAACTTCATGCCCCGGAAATACTTTTGCCAAATTACTTTCTTGTGCATATTTTAAGTAGTTTTGGGTTAAATCAAACTTTGCACCATTACTATTTCCTAAATTAGACTCCCCTACTGTAGCTGACTTTCTGACTTTACCATTGATTTCATCACGAATAACATCCCAATTAAAAATAGAATCAATAGGGTAGGGACTATAACCTGCCTTTTTACTTTGCTCATCCCAAACGCGCGAATGCCCAAAAGGTTTAGATTGATAAATATCCTCAGGCATTGAATTTAAATTGAGCATTTGCCTAACTAAAGGGTAATATTTATCATTCATGGTTTTATAATCAACCGTCCCCTGAAATAAGGCATCAAAATATTTTTGTTGTGGTTGAATCATAACACCCGTAAAAATAATAGATCCCCCCCCTACGCAAGCCCCACGCCACACATCGATATTATCATAACTGGTGACATCCATTACTCCACCAAAATCATCGACATATGCAGTAAACCCGTTAAGTAGCTTTATTCTCTTCTTATGCCAATACCCCCGACCATCTGGAATAGTCTCATCAGAAAAAGTTGCCCTGTCTTTTGATATTGGCCAATATGAACCACGCTCTAGAATACTAGAAGCTATGCCGGCTTGCGCTAAACGCCAAGCGGTAATAGCACCACCAAAACCAGAACCAATGATTAGAACTTTGGAATGGCTGGGCACGTCAGGTATTTCTTTAAAAATCTCTGGAACAATTTTCTTATATTTTATGACAGGATTTAAAATAATCATTGTAATCTCCTAATAATTAATAACCTGCTCTCAAGTGAAGAGCGCAAGGATATTAGGAAACAACCAGAAACATAACTTTTTGTTGTAGCAAAAAATAATAGGATTTGATTTTTTATTGATCAAATAATACTAAATCTAGTGGAATAAAAAAGGCCGCTAAACGCGACCTTTTTTATTCATTTTAGGAAAAACACTAACTTCCCATGCGCCAAGTCGTTCCACCTTTACTATCCTCGATAATCACGCCCATATCTTTAAGCTCATCGCGGATACGGTCAGATTCTGCCCAGTTTTTATTGGCACGGGCTTCTAAGCGCGCATTGATAAGAGCTTCGATTTTAGCCACATCCACATCGCTATTATTAGCGCTGCCTTGTAGGAAGTCATCAGGGTTTAGTTGTAGTACACCTAACACACTGGCCAGTTGTTTTAACTGAGCTGCTAAACCTGCCGCCGCGACTTGATCGGTGTCTTTAAGGCGGTTGATTTCACGTACCATTTCAAAGAGTACCGCACAGGCTTCAGGTGTGTTGAAGTCGTCATTCATCGCATCGGTAAAGCGTGCCACATAGTCATCACCACCCATTGCTTCTACTTCAGGTAAGCCTTTAAGGGCAAGGTAAAAACGCTCTAAGGCACCGCGAGCTTCTTTTAGGTTGTCTTCTGAGTAGTTAATAGGGCTACGGTAATGACTAGCCACTAATAAATAACGCACCACTTCAGCGGGGTATTTTTCAAGCACTTCTCGAATAGTAAAGAAGTTACCGAGGGATTTTGACATTTTTTCGCCATCCACCCTCACTGCCCCAGCATGCATCCATGTTTCAGCATAGGTTTTACCTGTTGCTGCTTCACTTTGGGCGATTTCATTTTCATGGTGAGGGAATACTAAATCAGGCCCACCGCCATGAATATCAAAGGTTTCACCTAAACAACAGGTAGACATCACTGAGCATTCGATATGCCAACCGGGACGCCCTTCTCCCCAAGGGGATTTCCATGAGGGTTCACCTGCTTTAGCACCTTTCCATAGGACAAAATCCACAGGGTCTTGTTTTGCTTCATCCACTTCAACCCTTGCACCACTGCGTAGATCCTCTACTTTTTTGCGTGAAAGTTTGCCGTAGTCTTTAAACTTGCCCACACGGTAGTAAACATCACCATTACCCGGGGCATAAGCGTAGTCTTTCTCGACCAATGTCCCAATCATTTTGTGCATACCGTCAATATAATCGGTGGCACGTGGTTCTTGATTAGGTGGTAATACGCTAAGTTTAGCCTCGTCTTCGTGCATAGCATCAATCATTCGCGCTGTTAATGCGGTGAAGTCCTCACCATTTTCATTAGCGCGGCGAATGATTTTATCATCAATATCGGTAATGTTACGAATGTAGGTGACATCATACCCCACATGACGCAACCAACGTGTCACCACGTCAAAGGCTACCATCACACGAGCATGACCAATATGGCAATAGTCATAAACGGTCATGCCACACACATACATGCGTACTTGGTTCTCTTTTAAGGGCCTAAATGGCTCTTTGGTTTTACTCAGCGTGTTGTAAATAGTCAGTGCCATTATTGCCCCCATGAGTCACGCAGGGTGATGGTGCGATTAAACACGAGGCTATCAGGCTTGCTATCTTTTGAATCTAAACAGAAATAGCCTTCACGCTCAAATTGGAAACGGTCATCTAACGAAGCATTTGCCAGTGAAGGTTCAGCACGACAACCTTTTAATATCACCAATGAGTCAGGATTAACATTCTCTAAGAAACTACCGTCCTCTTGCTCAGTCTTGTTAGGATTAGCGGTTTTGAACAAACGATCATAAAGGCGTACTTCGCACTCAACACTTTCATTCGCAGGTACCCAATGAATAACACCTTTTACTTTACGACCTTCTGGGTTTTTACCTAATGTATCAGGGTCATAGGTGCAGTGTAGTTCAACCACATTACCATCAGCATCTTTAATAGCTTTCTCGGCTTTAATCACATAGCTACCGCGAAGCCTTACCTCACCCTCAGGTACTAGACGCTTGTAACCCTTAGGTGGATTTTCATCGTAGTCGCCTTGATCAATAAAAATTTCACGCGCAAAAGGTAATTGACGTTTACCCAATTCTTCTTTTTTCGGGTGACGAGAAAGTTCCAAGATTTCTTTTTTATCTTCTGGGTAGTTAG
>CAYNAM010000027.1:0-24019 GCA_964395065.1 uncultured Ventosimonas sp. | reverse complement strand
TGCAAGCACACCAATACTCACAAAAAAGGCAAACGAAGCTGACGTATGCCCACTTGGAAAACTAAAAGTTTGGACAACATCCGACATACCAAAAGGACGCACACGGGCAATTGATTCTTTTAGTATCCAACCAATAGTCGCTGTAGCAAGCATTGTAAAAGCAAAAAAACATAAAGGCTTTATTTGTTTCATAAACAACAATAAGAAACATAACACAGCCGATATAACAAACTGTACTTTATACCCTCCTAGCTCCGTTATAAAATGCGCTACCTTTTCTAATGGCTTTTCTTGAATCGTTTGAACAATTGCCAGTACACCTTGATCCAAAGTATTTAAGTTCGGTAAAAAAAGATAAAGCAATAACAATAAAACAAAGCTAGCCAATGACATATAAGCAGTCACCCAGCGCTTTTGCTTAAGGCACCCATAAATACTTATTGCGATAAAAATGGCTAGAATAGCGACTACATAAATTAACGTCATCCAAAATTGCTCATCAACAGGAAAAGAAAAGGCAACCCCCGTCAACCAACTTGGAACAACAAAAGTGATTGTCCACAGAGAGCTGGCTATAAAGGTAACAATTAGAAAGGTAATCATAGGGAAGTTGAAAATACCCACCATCATTGACATGTTTGCGCGTAAAGGGCTAATAAAGCGCCCAAATACAAGCCCCATAATACCATAACGTTTGAGATAGCTATCGGCAGAATCAATCCATTTTGGGTTCTTCTTAACAATGCTTAGTTGAAAGACTCTTGTTTTAAGTTTATAGCCAATACCATACGAGATAATGTCACCCAGCCACCCGCCCAAAATACCGAGAACAATTACTTTCCAGAGTGGATAGTTATAACTACCTGCAACAGCACTTGCAATCACAACCATTGTATTACCAGGAATAGCCAATCCAAGTAAAGCAAGACAGTCAAAGAAAACAATAAGAAAAATGACTAATCCAATTAAACTCTGATGGTGTTGTAAAAAAGTATTCAGCCAATCAAGCATAAAAAAACATGTCCACTTTTATTAATAGTCAACTAGCCCGCCTGATAGACAATTCGACCATCAACAAATGTTGTCTTAACTTTAGCAGGAAGACAATGCTCCATAAAAGGACAATTTTTCCCTTTTGAATGCCAATGCTCACCAACAATAGTGGAATTCTGCATATCAAATAAAACAATATCAGCGGCTTTACCAATCGCCAACTCACCTGCTGGTAAACGAAGTGCATTAGCAGGCCCTGAAGTCAATCTTGCTAATAATGTCGGAAGGTCTAACAGCCCTTCATCAACCAGTGTCATGGCTAAAGGAAGTAATATTTCTACACTGCTAATACCGGGTTCTGTTTCTGCAAAAGGTGCTGATTTAGCGTCCTTTTCATGAGGTTGATGATGGCTAGCAATCGCTTGAATCACTCCAGACTTAACCCCCTCACGCAAGGCATCACGATCCTTAAGTGTTCTTAACGGCGGTTGAACATAATAAAGACTCGAAAAGTCAGATAACGACTCATCTGTCAAAATAAGCTGATAAAGTGCTACATCTGCTGTTACATTAAGCCCTCTCGCTTGAGCAGCTGCAATCAATTCAACAGAACGCGCTGAGGTAAGTTGGCTAAAATGTGCACGTACCCCTGTTTGCTCTACCAGCAGTAAATTACGTGATAAAGCCACTGTTTCCGCTGTTTCTGGAATCCCTGCAAGCCCTAAGAAATTAGCAATGGATCCTTCATGAGCAACACCACCCTCTGCGAGCTTACTGTCTTGAGAGGTAAACGTTACTTGAAAATCAAAAGTTGCAGCGTATTCCAATGCTCTTCTTAGGACACGATTACTTTCAACTTCCGCTAAACCATTAGTAAATGCAATACACCCGGCCTCTGCTAATGTTACCATTTCTGAAAGCTGTGAGCCTTCGCACCCCTTTGTTAGCGCTGCAATAGGAAAAACTTTACTAAGATTAGCTTCTCGTGACTTTTCTAAAATCAAATCAAGAACAGCGGTTGTATCGGCTATAGGCTTTGTATGAGGTGGGCAGCAAAGTGCAGTTACACCACTCGCAACAGCAGCAAGTGTTTCCGTTGCAACAGTGCCTTTACGACTATAACCTGGCTCACACAAATTAACACTCAAATCCACCAAGCCTGGCGCAGCAACAAGCCCTTTAGCTTCAACAACCTGGTCAGCAATAAACCCCGTAGGCTTATCACCAATAGCAATGATTTTGCCATTTTCAATATGAATATCTGTTTGTTTGTCAAATCCACTACTAGGATTAATAACTCTTGCATTGGTAATTGATATCGTCATTATTTATTCTCCAATTCCAATTGTCGTTCTGTTAGTTGCCCACTCATCGCCATAGAAAGTACCGCCATTCTAACTGCAATGCCATAGGTCACTTGGTTTAAAATCACTGATTGCTCACAATCTGCCACAGAAGATTCTATTTCTACACCACGATTAATAGGTCCTGGATGCATAACGATGGCGTCAGGTGCGGCTAAAGCCAAACGTCTTTCTGTCAAACCATACTGTTTAAAATACTCTCCCTCACTGGGCAATAGGCCACCATGCATGCGTTCTTTTTGTAAACGAAGCATAATCACGACATCCACTCCTTTAATGCCTTCATCCATGTTAGTGTAGGTTTTAACCTTATATTGTTCTGTTAAACCGATGGGCAATAAGGTGTTAGGGCCTATCACTCTAATATCTTTGCAACCTAGTGTTTCAAGCGCTAGCATATCCGTTCGAGCAACACGTGAATGCATGATATCGCCAACAATTGCAACCGATAAATTAGCAAAGTCACCTTTATGACGTCTAATGGTTAGCATATCCAACATACCTTGGGTTGGATGTGCATGACGACCGTCTCCACCATTGATTACCGCCACATGGGGGCAAACATGTTCAGCCATAAAGTGTGCAGCCCCCGACTCACTGTGTCTTACCACAAACATATCGGCAGACATCGCCTCAAGGTTATGTAAGGTATCGGTTAAGGTTTCGCCTTTACTGGTTGATGAGGTTGACATATGCAGTGTAACAACGTCAGCAGACAAACGCTTTGCTGCAAGCTCAAAAGTTGTACGAGTACGAGTAGAATTTTCAAAGAAGACATTACAAACCGTTTTCCCTCTCAGCAAGGGAACTTTTTTTACTGACCTAGCACCTACTTCAAGAAATGAATCAGCCGTGTCTAATATTTCTGTGAGAATTTCTTTTGGCAAACCATCTAAAGATAGAAAGTGCTTTAATTGTCCCTGCCTATTTAATTGTAGTGTTTGTTTTCTTTTAAGCATCAAAAAAGCCCTCAGTTTTTTAGTTTAGCAAGCCAATGTTTTTAACTCAAGAGTCAGTGGTGTAGGCCCTTGAACTTTAACGCGTTGATTTTCAGGGAGACTAAGTACCTCACCAACCACATCAGGTCTAATAGGTAACTCTCTGGCGTTTAAATCCAATAAACACACCAATGTAATACTCGCAGGGCGTCCATAATCAAATAGCTCATTCATAGCAGCTCTTATGGTACGACCACTCATTAGCACATCATCAATTAAAACAACATGTTGATTATCAATCTCAAAAGGTAATGCCGAAGGACTAACCTGTGGATTTAAACCTTTTTGTGTAAAGTCATCACGGTAAAATGAAACATCTAAAATGCCTAACGTTTCATCTTGTTTATTCATTTCTGCTAATAACTGTGTTGCAACCCAAACACCTCCTGTTCTAATACCGACATAAACAGGATTTTGAATATTGTGTGTAGTCAAATACGTTTGAAGTTGATCTGCTATTTTAGGCAAAAGCTCTGAGGGTAAAGGCAACATCATATGCTCTCCGTTGTTGAAGAATAATTTTCTAACCAGCTTTCAATGATTAATGCCGCGGCTAAAGCATCGACTGGATTTTTATGGTAGTCTGCTTTATATCCTTGCGCGTGGTATTGCTCCTTGGCTTCATAACTTGTCAATCTTTCATCTTGTGTATAAACAGTGGCTTGAAAACGACCATGAAGCCTACGTGCAAACTTTTCAGCACGCTTACTCATTTCACTAGGTGTACCATCCATATTCAAAGGCAGTCCCACAACGACAGCATCAGGCTGCCATTCTTTTAGTAAACGCTCTATTTGCTGCCAATTAGGAATACCGTCTTGTGCTTTTAATACACAAAGCTCTCTTGCTTGCTTAGTGAAGCCCTGACCTACGGCAACCCCTATTTGGCGCAACCCATAATCAAACCCTAAAATGATTTTAGGAAGCGGTGTCTCCATTAAGCATGCCCTGCATGACGCGACAGTGATGAAAAGTTTACACCCAGTTGTTCCAGTGCTGCATCAACACGTTGCTCAGCAGCTACTTTAAAAATAATATCGGCATTAAATGGACAAGTTAACCATGTATTGTCAAGAATTTCTTGCTCTAGCTGCCCTGCTCCCCAGCCAGCATAACCTAATGCAATAAGGTAGTTTTCAGGCCCTTTCTTTTCGGCAATATCAATCAATACATCTTGAGATGAAGTTAGCTGTATATCAGGTAAATTAATTGTATTTTGAAAAACGTTATCTTTGGAGTGCAATACAAAACCACGTTCTGTATCAATAGGGCCACCATGATAGATTGGTGTCATTAGATTTATTGCAGGAAATAATGTATCGGGTCTTAGCTGCTCTAATATATCAGCCAAATGAAAAGGTTTCTCTTTATTTACAATAATCCCCATGGCACCTTCTGCATTATGGGTAATAAGATATACCAATGAGTTAGAAAACTCTGAGCACTCTAGCTGGGGCATTGCCACTAGAAACTGATTATTTAAATAAGACAAAGGGTCATTTTTCATAAATAATGCTTGTTCGATTAAATATCGACGCACATTATAAAGCGCATTTACACAAAGGTCACGAAGTCATCTTAATAAATTCACATTACCATTAACTAAACCACTGACATAATGCATATTTACTGGTACTACAGGAGTTTTTTTGAAGTGCTTTACGAATTTTTTTCACTTTAGCTTTTTGTATATAAGCAATCGCATCTTTTACATCATCCATCTGTGTCGCTGAAATACCATTCACAAGCTCATCTATGGCTTGTTGTTTTGTCCAATCTTCTACAACAATACGATACATAGCGACAAAAAGGCCGGTACGATTTTGTCCATGCTTACAATGAATCAATACAGACTTACCCTTACTCTTTGAGTTCTGAATCACTTTTAATACATCCAACACATCGTCATCATCAACACGATCAGCATGTGAAGGATAGCTTAGCAATTTAATACCTGAGGATTTCCCAAGCCACTTTTTGTCATCTTCTTTAATAAAGCTAATGATTGTGCCTATATTTTGCTGTTTAATCAGGTCAATATCACCAGCGTTTGGTAGCGCACTACGAAATAAAAGAGGGCTCACTTGATAAAACTTAAAACTGGTATCTATCGGGGTTGCCCAACCCTTTTCTAACTCACTTGCAGAAGCAGGATGGGCAAGTGACAATAATATAGCTGATAACAGAAAAGGCATGTATTTTAGGGTTTTCATCGAGGGTTCAAACCTATAAAGAACTAATTCGTGCTTAATTATAAGAAAGCACTTGTAAAAAAAATGTTAAGCTCATTGTTTATTGTTATCATGTTTGTATAATTTTATGACAAGGATTTTTACATGCACGTTAAAAAGCTATTGCTTTTATTATCTGTAATTAATATCTCAATCACTTATGGTTCTGAATTAAAATCAGATGAACATGTGTTATTCATTCCGAATATTGCCTATCAAACCCCTGATAATAAATTAGCTATTAGTATACAAGCGTGGGTTTATGAGAAAGAAAGGCGCCCAGGAATGACCACTCTTTTAGCAAAATATTTAGGGATAAATAAAGATGAATTAACTCATGAAGAATATGACCTCCTATATCAAAGAAGCCAATTATTTAGAGTCGATTCAGAACGAGGCAAAGTGTTAAGCATAAAGCTAAATAACACAACCTACACATTACCTAAAACTGATAAAGGTGGCGTTACTAATCAGGTAATTTATCTTAATACGATACCTAGCCAGCAAAGTAATCATAGTATTAGTTACTCTATTTCTGACCTAAACCTTCCCGAATCCACCAACACAGGGCTATCATTCTTTAACAAAGAGACTGGCTTATCTGTTATTTCAGATATTGATGACACCATAAAAGACTCTCAAGTATCAGATCAAAAACAACTCTTAATTAATACCTTTATTAAGCCGTTTAAAGTCATTGATAGCATGCGTGACTGGTATCAGAAAATGGCTAATAATGGTGTGGCATTTCATTACCTTTCCTCTAGCCCTATACAACTGTATCCCGTATTAAAAGACTTCATGGATAAAGCACAGTTTCCAGCAGGCAGTGTTCATTTGAGAGAGGCAACAACATGGCACTCCATTATCCCAACGGGAGATGACTCACGCAATCACAAACTATCAACACTAGAAAAGCTACTCAACGCTTACCCTAAACGACAATTTATTTTAATCGGTGACTCAGGGGAAGCTGACCCAGAAATCTATGCCCAAACGATGACAAAATACCCTACGCAGATTAAGTGTATAGCCATTCGTAACGTCACGAATGAAAATGAGCAAAGTCCGCGTTATAAGCAATTATTTGCAGGAGTAGATAGTTATAAGTGGCAGATATTTACCGACCCTACAACAATTAATAATACCTGTGCCCCTAGAGAATAAAAAAGGACGTTAACGTCCTTTTTTATTATTGTTTTTTCTCTTGCTCGGTAAACATATCTGCAAATAACATACTGGATAGATAACGCTCCGCAGAATCAGGCAAAATAACGACAATCGTCTTGTTCTGGTTTTCAGGTTGCTCTGCTAGTTTTAATGCAGCCGCAACAGCTGCACCTGAAGAAATCCCACACAAGATACCCTCTTCTTTCATCAGCTGTAGCGCTGTTTGTTTTGCTTCATCATCGGTCACAGCCACCACTTGATCCACTAATGATAAATCTAAATTTTTAGGGATAAAACCAGCACCGATACCTTGAATCTTATGTGGTGCAGGTTTAATCTCTTCTCCTGCTAAAGCCTGTGTTATAACAGGAGAATTAGTAGGTTCAACTGCTACCGAAATAATAGGTTTTTTCTGCGTGTTTTTAATGTAACGAGAAACACCTGTCAACGTTCCACCGGTTCCCACACCTGCAACAAAAATATCAATATCACCGTTAGTATCTTGCCAAATTTCAGGCCCTGTTGTTTTCTCATGAATAGCTGGGTTAGCCGGATTATCAAACTGTTGAGGCATAAAGTACTTGTTAAGGTCACTATTAACAATTTCATTGGCCTTATCAATCGCCCCCTTCATCCCCTTTTCAGGCTCTGTTAGCACTAACTCAGCACCTAATGCTTTTAATACCTGACGTCGCTCCAAACTCATTGAAGAGGGCATAGTTAAGATCAACTTATACCCTCTAGCTGCTGCTGTAGAGGCTAAAGCAATCCCAGTATTACCAGAGGTAGGCTCAACAATGGTCATGCCTTCTTTTAATTTACCTGACGCTTCCGCATCCCAAATAAGATTAGCGCCAACACGACATTTAACAGAATAGCTGGGGTTACGCCCTTCAGTTTTTACCAAAATAGTGACACCACGCACCGTAAGTTTATTAAGTTGTATTAATGGTGTTTTACCAATAGATTGAGCATTATCTACAAAGACCGCCATATGATCACTCCTTTTATTTTAAAACCTTTTATTATCTTTTATATAATCTACTGTGTTTAATAAACAACTATCCATCTAAAAAAATACAAATCAACATTTATTACTCTATAGGCGTATCAATAAAATTAGGCAAACTTTCTAAAGCCTGAGTAAACTGTACTAAATTAGGAAAATCTTGTTCATTTAACAACGTAGGTAACGCGTACTGATTAAAACTCCAAGCAACAGCTGTTGAAATAGCAGCTTGGCTAATAGCTTCCTCCATAAAACGATCTGAGTTACTGGCTATTTCGAACTCAAGCGCATTAAATGCCCCTGTAATTTGCTGTGTCAATCGCTCAACCCACTCACCATACTGCTTATCATCAGGCCGCCTTTTTGTTTCATAAACTAATTGAGCTGTTTTATCAGAACCCATCATCGCAAGCCCTATTACTTTTAAATGAGAAGCTAAATCATTAGCCGTCATGGGTAATAACTTTTGAATAAGGGGTACTTGTGACTCAAAATATTCAAGTATCAAGCCTGAATCCATCAATATATCACCATTGTCTAATACGAGTGTAGGCACTTTAGCAACAGGATTAATAGCCGCCAAAATAGGATAGTCATCCCCAAAAGCAGATAGAGGATAATGCTCAAAAGGAATACCATAATATTTTAATGAAATGGCCACACGCCTGACAAAAGGGGATCTTAATAAGCCGATAAGTTGCATCGTATACTCCGAGTTACTAGTGTATTTTTGTTTACCTTACGCTAATAACCCATGAAAATAAACACAATATGTTTTAATAAACATTACATTACAACTCAGTTAAAGCAACCGCCTCTTCCATATTAACAGCCACAAGGCGAGAACATCCTGGTTCGTGCATGGTAACCCCCATGAGTTGATCGGCTTGTTCCATTGCTATTTTATTATGTGTAATATAAATAAACTGAACTTTTTCCGACATTTCTTTAACTAAGTTGGCATAACGTCCAACGTTGGCATCATCAAGTGGTGCATCGACTTCATCAAGCATACAAAAAGGGGCAGGATTAAGCTGAAAAATGGCAAACACTAAGGCGAGAGCGGTTAACGCCTTTTCTCCACCCGACAATAAATGAATAGTACTGTTCTTTTTGCCTGGCGGCCTTGCCATAATAGCTACACCGGTATTTAAAAGATCATCACCAGTTAACTCAAGAGAAGCCATTCCTCCACCAAAAACTTTGGGAAATAGCTGCTGTAAACTGCTGTTTATTTGATCAAATGTTTCTTTAAACCGCTGACGTGTTTCTTTATCAATCTTCTGAATGACATTTTCTAGGGTTGCTAATGCCTCCACTAAATCATTATTTTGCTCATCTAAATAATTTTTACGTTCAGACTGTTGTTGATACTCTTCAATCGCTGCCAAGTTAATTGCACCAAGCCTTTGTATACGTTCAGCAATTTGATCTAGTCTTTGTGACCATTCGATTTCTAGAGCGCTCTCAGGTAAATTCTGTAACAGTGTATGCAAATCATAACTGTCTTCTTGCAATTGTTCTTGTAAAGATTTTTTACGAACATTCAAACCCTGCCAATCTAAACGTTGTTGCTCAAGCTGTGATCGTAAGGCTTGAGCTTGTTGTTCTGCCTTGGTACGCCTTTGTTCATTTTGGCGTAATGAGTCATCCGCCTCTTCCAAGGCCAAACGTGCTTGCTTCAATGTATCTTCTATCTGTAAACGATTTTCTAATTGCTCTTCTAAAGCAAAACGCAACTCATCAATAGGCGCAGTGCCTTCGGCCAGTTGCATTTGTAAAAGTTCTTTACGCTCACGCAATCGTTCTACCTGCTGTTTTAAGCGCTGTAAAGACTGCTCAGTAGCTTGGCGCTTAGTAATCAAACCATTTAGTTTAATCGATAACTGATGAAGTTGTTCTTTTTGGCTACGCTCTTCTCGACGCCAATGCTCAAGTTGGCTTTGAAGTTGATTACGCTGTGCTTGCAGTTGACCATCTTGCTCTGCATACTCAGCCATTTGGTCAAGTGCTTCTTGCAAAAGTGCTCTCGCTTGTTTTAACTCATCATGTTGTGTTTGCTGCTGAACCGTAAGTTCGTTAATTTCTTTATCTAAATACTGGCGGCGTTGCGTTATCTGGTCAAGCTTTGCTTGATGCGCTACCAATTTTGCTTTAAGCTCCCCGCGCTGCTGAGTCATTTGCTGTAGCTTTTTATTTTGATCAGCAAGCAACTGCTCCTTTGATGTAAGTTGTTGGACTAACACCTCAATTTCTTGATGAACCTGCTCAATAAGTGCCTCATTTTCGTCTTGCTGCTCAAGCAGTTTTTGTAACTCCTCGGCCCTTGCTAATACTCCCGTGGTTGATTGCTCACCACGCTTAATACGAATAAAGTCTATACCTATCCAATACCCGTCTTGAGTAATGATACTCTGACCAGCCATTAATTGAGAACGTAAACTAAATGCTTCCTCTAAGTTTTTTGCTGGAATAATCAGTGCTAACCATGAGGGAGCAATATCCTTAGTTATCACCTTATCGAGTAAAGAGTGTGTGGTGATATTTGATCTATTATTAGGTTGAAAAACTCGCAACTCACCTTTATTAAATGTTTGTAACGCCTCATGTGTTAAATGTTCAGTAATAATTGCTTGCAAATCTGCGCCCAATACTGTTTCTACCGCAAGCTGCCATCCCTCTTCTACTTTTAGTTTATCCGCCAAATAGACACAATGCTCTAACCCTTGCGCTGATAGCCATTGACTAACCTCATCATCAGGATTAAGTACAGCCTGTTGTAATGCTTCGAGTGATGAAATACGTCCAGAAAGTTTTTGATTATCCGTTTGCTGTTTCTGATAATATGCATCTAACTGCGTACGCTTATCTCGTAACTGATTAATATCTTGCTGTAATTGATCCTTGTCTTCTTCAGCTTGAGCAATAAGTAATTCAGACTCACTCAACTGTTCATCTAATAAAAGAATTTCAGCCGACTGAGGATCAGCATTAAGTTGTGTTAACTCATTAGTTAATCGCTGAATACGTTCACCTAATCGCTCAAGACTCTGCTCAAAGTGTTGGGTTCGTGACTGCTGAACTTCGGCTTGACGCTTTACATCATTACTATTTTGATTAAATACTTGCCATGCTTCTTGCGAACTAATTGTAGTGGCTTCAAGTTCCTCTAATTGAATGATTGCCTCTTCTACCTTAGCCTCTAATAATTCTTTTTCTGGTTCAAGTAAAATAATCTCTTCCGCCATATTTGCATATAGCTCATCATCGGCAGCGATTGTGGCTACTGCTTCTTGATAGTTATTTTCTGCATCAAGGCTGTCCTCTTGCAGCTGTTTCACTCTCAACTGATTATGCTGAATTGTTTGTTCTATACGTGCTATCTCGGCACCTATTGCATAGAATTTACCTTGTACTTGATTGAAACTTTCTGATAAATCATGGTGTTTATCTCGGTATTGCTCAATATGCATATCTGCATTTTGTTGCTCAGTTATCAACGCCTCAAGCGCTAGCTCTTGCTCACGAATCACGCGCTGATGATTTTCAGTTTTATTATGCAAGTCTTGCCAACGTATAGCGCTGAGCTCTGCTTTTAGCTGCCTTTCTTCTATCTTATATTGCTGATACTTTTCCGCTGACTTTGCCTGTGAATGTAAACGTTCTAACTGTCTTCCTAGCTCTTCTCTTAAATCCGATAGTCGGGCTAAGTTTTCTTGAGTACGCCCAATACGATTTTCTGTTTCTCGGCGGCGCTCTTTGTATTTAGAAATACCAGCGGCTTCTTCAATGTAACTGCGTAAATCTTCTGGCCGTGCCTCAATCAAGCGCGAGATCATCCCTTGCTCAATAATGGAGTAACTACGAGGCCCTAACCCTGTCCCTAAGAAAATATCAGTAATATCACGTCGACGGCATTTAGTGCCATTTAGAAAATACTGATTTTGTCCATCGCGCGTAACCCGACGACGTATAGAAATTTCTGCATAACTGGCATACTCACCAACAATAGTTCCATCAGTGTTATCAAAAATAAGCTCAATGGACGCTTGAGTGACAGGTTTGCGGCTATTAGACCCATTAAAGATAACATCAATCATGGATTCACCACGAAGGTTCTTAGCAGATCCCTCGCCCATTACCCAACGCACCGCATCAATAATATTTGATTTACCACACCCATTAGGCCCAACAACTGCCGTCATATTGGTTGGAAAATAGGCGGTTGTTGCATCTACAAAAGACTTAAAACCCGCTAATTTAATAGACTTTAAACGCATACAACCTAATTTCTCTTACTCGTCTGTAATTTCTATAATAGGCAAAATAGAGGCTTGAACCTGTAATTGAGCTAACTGCTGTACTACCTGTAAAGCAATAGCTTGATAAAGCTTAGAAGCTTCAGATTCAGGATTAGCTAATACAATAGGAATACCCGAATCTGCCTGCTCTCTAATAGCAAGAGATAAAGGTAAAGAACCTAATAGGTTGACATGGTATTGCTTCGCCAGTTTTTCACCACCACCCTCACCAAATAAATGCTCAACATGACCACAAGCAGAACAGATATGAACCGCCATATTTTCAATAATGCCTAACACTGGGATATTCACTTTTTCAAATAAGCCGATGGCTTTCTTAGCATCAATCAAAGCAAGATCTTGTGGTGTTGTCACAACAATCGCTGCACTGATAGAGGCTTTTTGCGCAAGAGTTAATTGAATATCCCCAGTCCCTGGTGGCATATCAATAATTAAATAATCCAACTCTCCCCAAGCCGTTTGGGTAAGTAACTGAAGCAAGGCGCCTGACGCCATGGGGCCACGCCATGCCATGGGGGTTTGATCAGAAGCTAAAAATGCCATTGACATAACAGATACACCATGCGCCTCAACAGGAATAAAGTACTGATCATCTTTAACACCGGGCTTAGTTCCCTCAGGTATTCCAAACAATATACCAAGACTAGGCCCATAAATATCAGCATCTAAAATACCAACCTTAGCACCTTGTTGGCTTAATGCCATGGCTAAATTAGCTGATGTTGTAGACTTGCCTACCCCACCTTTACCCGAGGCAATAGCAATAATATGAGAAATCGAATCTAATGGATTAAATGTTGATGCTGTCACTTTATAAACCTTAGGTTATTGTAAAGAATCAATATGGGAAGGTAACTGCCAATCGATGGGAGCTAAACCACGTTGCGTTAAAAAAAAGTTTGCTTTACTAAAATGCCCATTACCTAAAAAACCGCGATGCGCTGATAGCGGTGAGGGATGTGCAGAACATAATACTAAATGTTTTGTTTGATCAATAAAATGTTTTTTACTTTGAGCATGAGATCCCCACAGCATAAAAACAACGTGATCGCATTGCTGATTAACCTCTTGAATAATACGATCAGTAAAAAACTGCCATCCCTGCTTTGAGTGAGAGGCAGCTAGACCAGCTTCAACTGTTAATGAAGTATTCAACAATAAAACACCTTGATCAGCCCATGATTGTAAACAACCATGAATGGGAGGATCAATATTTAAATCTCTTTTTAATTCTTTATAAATATTAACTAATGATGGAGGTATTTTTACACGAGGCTGTACAGAAAAACTTAAACCATGCGCTTGATTAGGTCCATGATAAGGGTCCTGCCCTAAAATAACAACTTTGACCCGATCAAGTGGTGTACTATTTAATGCATTAAAAATAAGAGAGCCTTTGGGATAAATAATCTTTCCAGCACGTTTCTCTTGGCGTAAAAAGTCACCTAATGCTTTCATATAAGGCTTATCAAACTCTTCTGCTAAAACACTCCTCCAAGAGGGTTCTAATGCTATCTCTTTAGCCATTATCTTGATTCCGATTAGTGTGATTATTTTTTCTATTATAGTATCTACGTTTTCTCGGTTTATTGTCTTGAGGTTGATTATTAAAAGAGTCACTCACTTTTTTATATTGTAACCTGCGCTCTGTTAAGGTAGCCCAAATAGTAATAAACATCGCCGCAAATAATGGCCCTAAAACAAAACCATTAATGCCAAATACAGAAATACCGCCTAGTGTAGAAAGCAGAATTAACCAATCGGGTAGTTTAGTATCTTTTCCTACAAGGATAGGGCGAAGCACGTTGTCAATCATCCCAATAACAAGCGCCCCAAATAAAATAAGTGTGATACCTTGCCAATACATGCCTGTTACTAAAAAATAAATGGCAACCGGCCCCCAAACAAGACTTGCGCCAACAGCAGGTAATAATGACAACACTGCCATTATAGTGCCCCATAAAATAGCGCCTTGTATTCCATAAAACCAGAGTGCAATTCCACCCAGCGCCCCCTGAATACAAGCCACAATAATATTACCTTTTACTGTAGCTCGAATCACTGTCGAGAACCGTACAAATAAATCTGATTTATGATCATCCGTTAAAGGAATAGCTTGCTTTATGCTTTCCCCCATCCATGAACCATCACGCAATAAAAAGAACAACAAATAAAGCATTACACACAAACTAACAGCAAATTGTAATGTGACTTGTCCTATACTATAAACTTGATTACCTGCAAAACTAAGTGTTTTCATACCTATTTCAGAGAGCTTTGTTTTAATATTAACAAGATCAAAGTTCCAACCAAGACGCTCTAACAAATTAAGCATAGGTTTAGGTAATCCATCAATAACATGCTGTAAATAAAGACCTATATCAAACTTGCCTGCCTTGATACGAGCAAGGAGCATAGAGCTCTCTTGAAATAAAGAGTTAATAACAAAAATAACAGGAATAACGACAATTAATATACAAGTGCATACAGTAATAAAGGCAGCAACATTGGATTTACCCTTAAAACGTTTCTCTAAAAATCTTTGCATTGGCGTAAACAAAACAGCCAAAATAACCGCCCAAAGAATAGCACTGAAAAAAGGCAACATAATGCTTAAAAAAGCACAGCTAAAAAAGATCAAAATAATAAAAAACGTAGATATTTCAAGTTTACTATTGCTGGATCTCATAATTTCCTTAACCGTGTGTTTTGCTCGATAAATTTAAGGCGTTAATATTATTAGTTTTATCATGAGAAAGCTATCTAATTTAACCCTAATCCCTATAACGAAATGTACCAAGGTTATAAATAATAACTGTTCTTTAAAAAAATAGACACAGTTTGAAATAAAGCAATACTTGAACTTAGGTATAATTAATCATATAAAACAAAATTATAAAGAAAATAAAAAGTAAGGTACTCAATATATTTAGGAGCTTTTAATTAGATGCGTATTTTTTTATATTTACTGACTAACTTAGCCGTTGTATTTATAGCCAGTATCGTATTAAGCCTGTTAGGATTTTCAGGCTATGTTGGAAAAAATGGCTTAGACCTACAAGCATTGCTTATATTCTGTGCTATTTTTGGTTTTGCCGGATCCTTTATCTCATTATTCTTGTCAAAGTTTATGGCAAAACGCTCTATGGCCGTACAAGTTATTGAGCATCCACGTACACGCCACGAACAATGGTTAATTCAAACTGTGCAAGAGCTTTCTCAAAAAGCGGGTATAAAAATGCCTGAAGTCGGTATCTTTCCTGCTTATGAGGCCAACGCCTTTGCAACAGGCTGGAACAAGAACGATGCACTGGTTGCCGTTAGCCAAGGAATGTTAGAACGATTCTCTACAGATGAAATTAAAGCTGTTTTAGGGCATGAGATTGGCCATGTGGCTAACGGTGATATGGTAACTCTAACCTTAATACAAGGTGTTGTTAATACTTTTGTAATGTTCTTTGCTCGTATTATTGGCTATGTGGTTGACCGTGTTTTATTTAAAAATGATGAAGGTCGAGGCATAGGCTTTTATGTTGCAACAATTGTTGCTGAATTAGTTCTCGGCATATTAGCAACCATTATTGTCATGTGGTTCTCAAGAAAGCGCGAGTATAGAGCCGATTATGCAGGCGCCTCATTAGTAAGTTCCGCTGCAATGATTTCTGCCTTACAACACTTACAAGCAGAAGCAAATATTCCTGCTGAAATGCCTGATAGTTTACAAGCGTTTGGTATTAATGGGTCATTAAAGAATGGTTTTCAAGAGCTATTTATGAGCCACCCTCGCTTAGAAGATAGAATAGCAGCACTAAGACAACAAGCCGTTTAGCTTTATTTTTTAAAATATTGTCCTTTGAAATAAGGCTAAATGACTATACAATCTGGTCAATTTTGTTCGATCAAAGAGGAAGCCCCTTCCTTTTCGATCGAACAAAATAAACTATCAATACCCACCTTTTTACTTAGGTTAACAACTATTCACCCGTAACAATTGTACAGGTAGATCCAAAAAAAGGATAAACACCAGTTGAAGAATAGTCAACCGTTGCCACCTTGGTGATTGATGCTTTACGTTTAGCTTCTGCAATAGAAGCATCGCCAGCTGCCACAATGCCTAATACGTTAGTAGCGCATGCTTCTCCTGTTTTAGAACTAGCAACATTATCAGTGGCAGTAATAGGTCCTTTTACATTAGTAATTAAACCATAACCTACCGGCGAAGTATTACCTGCACAACCTACCAATAAAACAGAACAAACGACTAATCCAAATATTTTTTTCATTAACTACTCCCCTGATTACAATTTACTAAAAGATAAAACAGTTAACTAACTAAATAAACCTCTATTTAATTATATATTAATTTAAGCAATTCATGAGAAAAAATCTCTAACTCTCTCATAGACACTGATAATGTTTCAATTAATCCTTTAAAATAACTTACTAATATCATTTATCGATGTTTCAAAAGCCATTTGCCAATACTGTATCTTTTTGGTTTTTTACTATACAACCTGTTAAAATGAACCAACTGATAATAAAACACAGAGTAAAGACGGGTATTTATGAGCGTAATTATTAAAACACCAGAAGAAATCGAAAAAATGCGTATTGCAGGTCGTTTAGCTGCTGAAGTATTAGAAATGCTAGATGAACATGTCAAAGTAGGTGTTACAACGGATGAACTCAATACAATTTGCCATGATTATATCGTTAATGTTCAAAAGGCCATCCCTGCCCCATTAAATTATCATGGCTATCCAAAATCCATTTGTACATCTGTCAATCACGTTGTATGTCACGGCATTCCTAATGATAAACCATTAAAAAATGGGGATATTGTCAATATTGATATTACAGTGATTAAAGATGACTACCATGGTGACACCAGTAAAATGTATTTGCTCGGCGATACGCCTGAATGGGCCAACCGCTTATGTAAAATAACACAAGAGTGCATGTATCTTGGTATTGAAAAAGTAAAACCTGGTGCTCATTTGGGTGATATTGGCGCCGTGATTCAAAAACATGCTGAAAAAAATGGTTTTTCTGTGGTGCGTGATTATTGTGGCCATGGGATAGGTGTTGGCTTTCATGAAGCCCCCCAAGTGCTACACTATGGTAAAGAAGGAACAGGAATTGAACTAAAAGAAGGGATGATTTTTACTATCGAGCCCATGATTAATCAGGGCCGCTATGAAACGAGAACGTTGGGGGATGGTTGGACAGCCATAACTAAAGACCGTCAACTCTCTGCTCAATACGAACATATGATTTTAGTCACACCGACAGGCTATGAAGTATTAACATTACGAAAAGAAGAAAGCTTTCCTCGTTCTAATTAAAATGTGAATAGGATCATCCATGAGTACTGCTGAGCTATTTGATCTAAGCCAGTTTCAAGCAGAGCTTGCATTAAAGTCAAGCCCTGTGACAGCTTTTAAAAAAGCCATAAAATATGCTTGTACAGTACTCGATAAACGTTTTTGTAACGGGTATGACATTCGAAAACTGATAACTGAACGTGCATGGTTTATGGATCAAATTCTAACCCAAGCATGGAAGCAATTTGATTGGTCAGGTTCACAACATATTACACTTCTAGCTGTTGGTGGATATGGCCGAGGGGAGTTACACCCACACTCAGACATTGATGTGCTGATACTCATCGAAAATGGCCATAAAAATGAATATGTTCAAGCCATCGAGCAATTTTTAATGTTGCTGTGGGATATTGGCTTAGAGATTGGCCACAGCGTTCGCACATTAGATGAGTGTGCTGAGCATGCACGAGAAGATCTCACCATTATCACAAATATTATAGAGTGCCGAACCCTTATTGGTAACGATGCTCTACGCAAGCAAATGCTGTTAGCGACAAGCACTGATAAAATGTGGCCTAGCTCTGAGTTTCTCATTCAAAAATACCTTGAGCAAAAAGAGCGGCATGAAAAATACAATGACACTGAATACAATCTCGAACCGAATGTAAAAAGCTCTCCCGGTGGTCTAAGGGATATCCAAACTATTTTGTGGATAGGTCGACGTGAATATGGCACGTTAAAATTGCATGCCATGATAAACAAAGGATTTATCACAGAGAATGAATACCGAGTTATGAATGCATCACTACTTTTTTTGTGGAAAGTACGCTATGCATTACATATGCTCGCCAATCGATCGGAAGACCGTCTTCTACTTGATTATCAAGCCAAAGTAGCTAAATTACTAGGCTATAACAATGAAGACCCTAAGCATGCCATTGAACAGCTGATGAAAAAATATTACCGAATGGTAATGAATGTTTCGAGTATTAATGAAATTATTTATCAACATTTTAAAGAAGTCATTCTAGAAAAAAATAAAACCCCTTGTATTATCCCCATTAATAAACAATTTCAAATTTGTAACGACTTTATTGAGATAACATCACCCCATGTTTTTCGCGATGATCCCTCAACAATATTAGAGATTTTTGTAGTACTTGCAAAAAATCCTGCAATTTGGGGAATACGCGCTAACACTATTCGGTTACTTTGCGAAGCCAGACAATTCATTAATGATGCATTTAGGCATGATCCAAAAAACTCTCAGCTCTTTTTAGAACTATTACGCTGTGAAACCGACATACACCGTAACCTTAGGCGCATGAATCGTTACGGTATTTTAGGTCGTTATATTCCCGCCTTTGGACATATTGTAGGGCAAATGCAATATGACTTATTTCATATATATACAGTTGATGCCCACACACTAAAAGTCATTAAGCATTTACGAAAATTCTCACGCCTAGAAATGATGGAGAAATTCCCACTACCTACCAAAGTTTTTTTAAAACTGCCTAAAACTGAATTGATTTACTTATCAGGATTATTCCATGACATTGGAAAAGGACGTGGCGGCGATCACTCCGAAATAGGCGCTGAAGAATTTGCGAGTTTTGGAAAGCTTCATCATCTTCCCCCTGAAGATATTAGTTTAGTCTCTTGGCTAGTGGCCAATCATCTACTGATGTCAACAACAGCACAGCGTAAAGACCTAACCGATCCCAAAATTATTAATGATTTTGCCTTACAGGTTGAAAATGAAAACAGATTAAATTATCTTTATGTTCTCACTGTAGCAGACATTAACGCAACCAACCCAACACTTTGGAATTCCTGGCGAGCAACACTATTACAACAACTTTACACAGAAACCAAACGCGCTTTACGCCGCGGATTAGCTAACCCATTAGGCAGGCAAGAACAAATACTACAAACACAACGCGCGGCACTCGATATTCTAACCCGTACGGGCATTGATGAGGACGAAGTCACAATATTATGGACACAAATGGGAGAAGATTATTTCTTACGTCATACCTCCAGTGATATCGCATGGCACACAGAGGCTATCTTACATCATACCAATACCCAAGATCCTTTAGTATTGTTCAAAGAAACATCACAACATGGCATTGGTAGCGCATCCCAAATCTTTATTTATGCCCCAAAACAACATGACTTTTTTGCAGTGACTGTTTCAATTATGGGGCAACTCAATCTTAGTATTCAAGATGCCCGCATTTTGCCTTCCACCTCTAAGTTTTCATTAGATAGCTATATCGTGTTAAATGAAGATGGATCATCCATTGGTCAAAACCAGCAACGAATTAATGATATTAGAGAAGGATTAATCAATGGACTTAAAAATCCTGACGACTATCAAACAATCATCCAGCGTCGCATACCTAGACAGCTCAAACACTTTACGTTTAAACCCAAAGTAGCTGTCTACAGAGATACTGAAAATGACATGAGTATCGTTCAAATTGAAGCGCCTGATCGTCCTGGATTACTTGCGCGTATTGCTAAAATATTTTTATCTTATGATTTGACGATCCAAGGTGCTAAAATCACCACGTTAGGTGAGCGCGTTGAAGACAATTTCTTGGTTATTGATAAAACCGGGCACGCCATTACGGATGCATCAAAAATATCAGAGCTAAAACAAGCGATTATTAGTCAGTTATCGGAAGCTTCTCACACAGAAACCATAACAAAAGATTTTACAATGAGTATCTAACCCTTAAAGATTATTTAATTATGAATCCATTACTAGAAAAACTACAGCCCTACCCTTTTGAAAAACTCAGAGCGTTATTAAGCGATGCCAAGCCTGCCACCACCAAAACAGCTATTTCTTTATCCATTGGTGAGCCAAAGCATGAAGCGCCCAGCATTGTTAAGCAAGCACTGATTGATAACATTGATAAACTATCTGTATACCCTACAACAATAGGCTTAATCGAGTTACGTCAAGCAATTGCAAGTTGGGTTGAAAAACGTTTTTCAGTCCCTCAAGGCTCGGTAATGCCTGAAAGTCACATATTACCCGTTAATGGTACACGAGAAGCTTTATTTTCTTTTACGCAAGCGGTTGTTGATAATAGCAAAGACGCTCTTGTCATCAGTCCTAATCCTTTTTATCAAATCTATGAAGGGGCAGCATTACTCTCAGGGGCAAAGCCTTACTACTTAGCCTGTACACAAGAAAATAACTTTATCCCAGATTTTGATAAGGTTCCTGCTGATATTTGGCAAAAATGTCAAATTTTATTCTTATGCTCGCCTAGCAACCCAACAGGGTCTATTACCCCAATAGAGACATTAAAAAAACTGATCAAACTGGCGGATACTTATGACTTTATCATTGCAAGCGATGAATGCTACAGTGAGCTGTATTTTGATGAGTTGAACCCTCCTGCAGGCTTATTAACAGCCTGTGCTGAACTAGGCCGAAATGACTTTGATAAATGCATAGTTTTTCATAGCCTATCAAAGCGCTCTAGTTTACCGGGACTACGTTCTGGCTTTATAGCAGGTGATGCAAAAATACTAAAAAAATTTTTACTATACCGTACCTACCATGGATGTGCTATGCCTGTACAAACACAATATGCTAGTATAACCGCGTGGCAAGATGAACAGCATGTTATCGAAAACCGTGCGTTGTATCGAGAGAAGTATGATGCTGTATTAAGTATTTTATCTCCCGTAATGGATATAAAAAAACCCGATGGTGGCTTCTACTTATGGCCTAAAACACCTATTGCAGATACTGACTTTACTAAACAATTGCTAATAAAACAAAATGTTCTTGTTGTACCAGGTTCATATTTATCAAGAGAAATTGATGGTATAAATCCAGGAAAAAATAGGATTAGAATGGCTCTAGTAGCTCCGGTAAAAGAGTGTATTGAAGCGGCTAATCGTATAAAAGAATTTCTTACAGAATATTATTAAGAATAATATTTAAACAATGGTATATTTACCGCATTATTGTCGTATTTTATACCCATAAAATATTATTGATTAAATGGAACAATATTAAACCTCATGAAAAAGATCTTCACTAAAAAAACGTTATCCACCGTTTGTGCTTTTGGCTTTACCAGTGCATTACTACTGTCATTGGGCTTAAGTACCTCAAATACATTTGCCGATGCCCTGCCATCAGCCAGCGCTCCAAAGACGACACAAAATACTTCTCAAAAAACAGCGAAAGAAGTTAATTGGAAGACGTTAGCACCTGATGAAGATCAAATTATTACAAGCCTTAATATTTTTGAAATATTACGTCGCCACCATTATTTGAAACTCCCCATTGATGCTAAGCAATCTGAAATTGTATTCGATAGTTATTTCAAAAGTTTAGATCCTCAACGTAGCTTTTTTTTACAAGCTGATATTGACGAGTTTACGCCACTACGCACAGAATTTTTTCGTTTACTTCGATACGGCCAATTAAAACAAGGATTTACAATTTATCAACGCTATCTAAACCGCGTACAAGAGCGTACTAACTTTTTAATTGCAAAGGTTAATGATGGCATCGATAAAGTGAACACCAACAGTGATGAAACCATCTTAATCGACCGAGAAAAAGCACCGTGGCCTCAGAATATCACTGAGCAAAAAGATTTATGGAACAAACAGTTTATTGATGACGTATTAAGGCTTAAACTGGCCAACAAAACAGATGAAGAAATTAAATCACAGCTATCTAAGCGCTATAACAACCAGCTAAAACGCTTAAAACAAATATCCAGCGAAGATATTTTCCAAAGCTACATCAATGCCTTTGCTAGCTCTTATGATCCGCACACAGAATATATGTCCCCTGAAACTGCAGAAAACTTTGACATTAATATGAGTTTGTCACTAGAGGGTATAGGTGCTGTACTTCAAAGTGATAATGATTATGTAAAAATTGTTCGTTTAGTACCTGCTGGCCCTGCAGCTAAATCAAAACAAATCGCGCCGGCTGATCGTATTGTATCCGTTAGCCAAGATAATGGTGAAATGCTTGATGTCATAGGTTTACGTCTTGACGAAGTTGTTAAAAAGATCCGAGGACCTAAGGGTTCAAAGGTTGAATTAGAAATAATCCCAGCATCAAATGCACCAGGTGATTTAACGACAAAAAAAGTAACTCTCGTACGAGATGCAATCAAACTTGAAGATCAAGCAGCTAAAAAGTCTGTTTTAACCTTAGATCGTCAAGGTAAATCACATAAAATTGGCATCATCGATCTTCCCACTTTTTATCTAGATTTTAAAGGAATAAAGAATAATAAGAAAGATTACCGCAGCAGTGTACGTGATGTAAAAAAACTTATTACAGAACTACAACAAGATAAAGTCGATGGTATTATTATCGATTTGCGTAACAATGGTGGTGGTTCTTTACAAGAGGCGACTGACTTAATTGGTCTTTTTCTACCCATGGGGCCTGCTGTACAGGTGAGAGACAGTAATGGGCAAATTGCTGTTTTAGATGATGTTTCTGCAGCTAATAAAGAAGCAAAAGTAATACAAAAACCAATCTATACTGGCCCCTTAATTATTCTCGTAAATAGGCTCTCTGCCTCTGCCTCTGAAATTTTTGCAGGGGCTATGCAAGATTATAATCGCGCGCTGATTGTGGGAGGGCAAACTTTTGGTAAAGGAACAGTACAATCAGTCCTTCCCCTTAAACATGGTGAATTTAAATTAACCGTTGCCAAGTTTTATAGGGTATCAGGCCAAAGTACACAAAACAAAGGCGTTTTGCCTGATATAGACTACCCTGCTATTATTGATACTGACCAAATAGGTGAAAATATTTTACCACAGGCTATGCCTTGGGATACAATCCCTGCGGCAATTAAGCCAAAAGCCAACCCATTTGTACCAGTATTACCTAAACTACAACAGGCACATGATGCACGAGTCTCTAATAACCCTGACTTTGTTTACTACAAAGAACGTGCGGCCCTTGTAAAAAAATTGGGCGAAGAAAAAACACTCTCATTAAATCTTGAGAAACGTAAGCAACAAAAGGCACAATCAGAAAAAGATTTCCTAGCGCTAGAGAATACTCGACGTGCTGCAAAGGGTGATAAACCACTGGTTAAATTAGATGATCTTGAAAAAGAGATAAATGAACAGCTAGAAAAAGACCAAGTGCCACAACCAGAAAAAGATGGTTACTTGGTTGAAACAGCTAATATCCTTCTTGATTATATAGATACTACAAAGAAGTAAGCCAACACAATGCGTAGCAAGTTTTTCTTGCTACGCATTTTATTATAAACACTAAATCTCATCACATAGATGAGCATCCCTATCAGAAAAAGCAAAATAACAAGATTCACTGCTATTTTTATGGCTCTTTTTTCTATAATCGCAATAACTATATTACATAAAATAAAAATAAATAGACCTACATAGATAATAGGAACTAAAAGTATTAGATAAGATGGATTAACGGACATAAAACTTAAACACCATCCATCATCCAACCAAACAGTTTCAAATCAATATGTCCACTCATTTGATTGAACACTACACCCTCCTCAATAAGATGCTGACATTGTATTTTATAAGCATCTTCCATCAAAGCTATT
>CAYNAM010000026.1:0-25469 GCA_964395065.1 uncultured Ventosimonas sp. | reverse complement strand
TATTCACGGCGTTTGCGGCGTTGTTTGATAAGATATTCAGTAAAATTTTCCATGAATGAAAACTTTTCATCCAGCTGTTTCTCACCTTCTTGACCTGTTGGAAATAACAAAGAAGAGACGCTGACTTTATCAAAGTCTAACTGCAAATAGCGACCAAAATGGTCAGCCTCTGGAAAACCTAAACCAAAAATAATTGCTTTGGGTTGTAAGCGAGAGTAAATAGCAACTCCCCCTTTTTCAGGTTCAAAAGAGTCACAACTAAAAAGGTTAAATCCTTCTAGTTGGAATTCAGGTGCTTCAATTTCTTGATTTGTAATGCGAGTGTCTTGTAAGCAGATAACATCAGCCGACTGATTCGCCAACCAATCAAATAAACCTAATTTAGTCGCTTTTTTAATGCCATTAACATTAACGCTCACAACACGCATAATAAGAAAACCTCTTTACAAACTACAGCCTATCATACTCTAGTTCGATTATTTTTTTAATCAATTTGTTCAAACAATTATAACTACATGCATTAGAATTAGTTAAATAGCTTTTTTTTAAATTGAAGTTAAAGATATTTAATAGATAGTTTTGCATTCTACAACAAAAAATATCTTTTTGTAGCTGAGACGCATCAAGATTATCTTCATAATATGTACTGTGTACTTTAATATGTAATAAAAGATGTTTTTAAATGATACCTTATTTATTTTTAATATTAATTAGGTGTGAAGGTTTGTATAATTATCGTTAAAATAGGCTTATTACATTATTAGATTCGGTATTTAGGTGATGCATGCAAGATTATCAGCGGGATTTTATTAAGTTTGCTATTGAGCAAGGAGTTTTACGTTTTGGTGAGTTTACACTCAAGTCAGGTCGAGTAAGCCCTTATTTTTTTAATGCAGGACTTTTTAATTCAGGCGCTGCTATTTCGCGTTTAGGGCAGTTTTATGCGGCAGCAATTGTTGAGAGTGGATTAGAATTTGATGTGTTATTTGGCCCTGCTTATAAAGGTGTTCCCCTCGCTGTAGCAACCGCTATTTCACTGGCTGAGGATTATGAGCAAGATTACCCATGGTGTTTTAATCGTAAAGAAGCTAAAGACCATGGTGAAGGTGGCGTATTGGTCGGTTCTGCGCTAAAGGGTGATGTGTTGTTAATTGATGATGTGATCACCGCCGGTACAGCGATACGTGAAGTGATGCAGATTATAAGAAATGAGAAAGCAGTCACTGCAGGGGTCATCATTGCATTAGATAGACAAGAGCGCGGTCAAGGAACCTTGTCAGCGATTCAAGAAATTGAAGAAGAGTTTAGAATGCCCGTATTAAGCATTGTGACATTGGATATGATTTTAGAATATTTAGGTGAAGCTCCCGAGTTAAATGAACATTTGCCAGCGGTTAAAAAATACCGTGAGCAATACGGGGTATGAGTAAGTAATAAAAAAGGAGCTAATAGCTCCTTTTTCGTTGTTAGTAGACAGTGTCTTTATAATTATATGAGTAGATACTGCAACAATTGTCACTACATAAATGTAAAGAGTTGTTTTTCCTCTAAACGAGATTTATTCAATTTGCTGTTGAAGTCATCTTCAGCATGATAGCCTAAACTAGCAATAACAACGCTGGATAAGCCTTTATTCTTTAAGCCCAAGATTTCATCAAGTTTAGCTGGATCGAATCCTTCGATGGGTGTAGAGTCGATGCCTAAACAAGCAGCACCTAGTAGTAAGTTCCCAAGTGCAATATAGACCTGCTTAGATTCCCAATTAAATTGGTCGTGAGGTGTTTTGCTGTTTAAACCGACAAAATAGTGGCGTCCATCGTCATTGGCTTGTTTGATTTCTGCCGTAGCAAAGCGTCCATCTTTATCTTCTTGATCTAAAATGGCTTGCATGTGCTCTTCTGAGAGATCTGTTTTGGCGCAAAAAACGACAACATGTGAAGCATCAGTAATACGCCCATGATTAAACTCACTAACACCCGGTAAAATCTTCTGTTTTGCTTCTGTTGAGCTGATAACAAAAAAATGCCAAGGTTGTGAATTAACAGAGGAGGGACTGTTTCGTAAAATATTACAAAGCTGTTTGATGTGTTGTTCTGATATTTTCTTACTGCTATTGTATTTTTTTGTCGTAAAGCGTTTAGCAGCAATTTCGTCAATATTCATTTTTATCTCCCAATCCTTAAAACATTTAAAATGTAGCCGTTTATTATAACAGCCAATTCAATAGTCAATTAATTAACAGTGTGATTAAATTTTACAAAGATGATTTAATCACACTGTTAATGTTTTAAGGTTATACTCTGTTGTATATTTTGGCGCCTTGTTGCTTGAATTGATTTGCTTTTTCTTGCATCTCGATTTCTAGTTCTGTTGTTGCTAAGGTTTCTGTTTGATTGGCATAATCGCGAACTTCTTTAGATATCTTCATTGAGCAGAATTTCGGGCCGCACATTGAGCAAAAATGAGCAACTTTTGCGGAGTCTTTGGGAAGAGTTTCATCATGAAAAGTACGAGCAGTATCAGGATCAAGGCCTAAGTTAAATTGATCTTCCCAACGAAATTCAAAGCGTGCTTTTGAAAGTGCATTATCTCGTATTTGTGCACCGGGGTGGCCTTTGGCCAAATCAGCAGCATGAGCTGCAATTTTATAGGTAATAATACCCGTTTTAACGTCTTCTTTATTGGGTAAACCTAAATGCTCTTTGGGTGTAACATAGCAGAGCATGGAGCAGCCATACCAACCGATCATTGCGGCTCCTATACCTGAAGTGATATGGTCATAACCGGGCGCAATGTCGGTGACTAATGGACCTAATGTATAAAAAGGTGCTTCGTCACAACACTCCAGTTGTTTATCCATATTTTCTTTAATTAAGTGCATAGGGATATGACCAGGTCCTTCGATGATTGTCTGTATATCATGTTTCCATGCTGTTTTAGTTAGCTCGCCCAAGGTTTCTAATTCACCAAACTGAGCCGCATCATTTGCGTCTGCAACTGATCCCGGACGTAATCCATCGCCTAATGAAAAGCTAACATCGTAAGCTTTCATAATGTCACAAATATCTTCAAAATGGGTATAGAGGAAGTTTTCTTGGTGATGAGCTAAACACCACTTAGCCATGATGGAGCCTCCACGGGAAACGATCCCTGTTACCCTTTTAGCCGTTAAAGGTATATGATGTAAGCGTAACCCCGCATGAATAGTAAAGTAATCTACACCTTGTTCTGCCTGTTCAATTAGAGTGTCTCTAAAAAGTTCCCATGTTAGATCTTCTGCAATACCACCTGTTTTCTCCAGTGCCTGATAAATAGGAACAGTTCCAATAGGAACAGGGCTATTACGAATGATCCACTCACGAGTTTCATGGATGTGTTTACCCGTTGATAAGTCCATGATCGTATCTGCTCCCCAACGGATTCCCCATGTGAGTTTGGCAACCTCTTCCTCTATAGATGAACCAAGTGCACTGTTACCAATATTGCCATTGATTTTTACGAGAAAGTTACGACCAATAATCATAGGTTCTAATTCAACATGATTGATATTGGCAGGAATAATGGCACGACCTCGGGCTATTTCTTGGCGGACAAATTCAGGTGTGATTTGCTGAGGAATACTGGCACCAAAACTATTTCCTTGATGTTGTTGATTGTATACACCTGCCTCTAATTGCTCTTGTAGCCTAAGGTTTTCACGAATGGCCACAAACTCCATTTCGTCGGTAATAATGCCTTTTTTAGCATAATGCATCTGCGTAATATTTTGACCAGCTTTTGCTTTTTTTGGTAGACGCTTTAGGCCAAAACGCATACTTTGAAGTTCTGGGTCTGCTAGGCGCTGTTGAGAAAAGTTGGAACTTAATTGTGTAAGTTGCTCTGTGGCCTGACGGTCATTGATCCATGTTGAGCGAATATCTGGGAGTCCTTTACAAATATCAATACTGGCGTTAGGGTCAGTATAAACACCTGAAGTATCATAGATTGTAACGGATGGATTGATTTCAGGCGCTGTAGATGTTTGGGTTTCGCTTACAGAGACTTCTCTCATGGGGACTTTGATTGAGGGCTTTGAACCTTGAACATAAATTTTTTTAGAATTTGGAAAGGGAGCTATCGCACTACTATCAACTTGTACAGACTGATTTAAAGAGATTTTTTGCATGATGGTCACCACCTAGTTGTTGTTAATGGAGGTGAACCTGAAGAGTGAGCAAGGCATTAAGTAGAAAGGGAGTATCCCCACGCTACCCTACTTGTTCCCTACGCAGGTATTAACCTGATCAGGTTCAACGGGACAAGGCAGTAGCCTATCTCAGCCATAAAGGCGCCCCGACAAGATGAGGTTTAGTTTACGCGATTAAAATAATTAGTCAAAGTGATAATTGAGTCGATAGATTTTTTATTATGACAAGGTAATATACCTGGGTTATATATAATATGTTATGATTTACCTTGTCTGTCATCATAAACGAGGTAGTAATGATGCTAGATAGCCAAAATTCTTATATTGCTTTAATGACCTATTATATGGCGTTTAGTTAATTCTTTATTTTAGTATGAAAGATTAAATAAGGTGACTCTGTTTTAATAGGTTATGCAACAACAGCGCTATTATAAAAAAACAAGTTGGATTATGTGAAAATAAAGAATAACTTTTTGTAATTTAAAGGTTTTTTGTTTTCTTTGTTCTGATTTTATGTATGTTAACTATCTTATTTTACATGCTAGAATTTACAATATTTGCTATACTAATAACCTGAAATATATAAGTTGGAATGGTTTTTATAGTCTAATAATGTTGTAAGAGGTTAGGAGAATAACTTGATAAAGACACAAACCCCTGCTATTGATAAAGCCGTGCAAATTTTTAGCTATTTATCGCAGCAAGGAGGCGCCACGTTTAGTCAAATATATCAAGATGTTAGCTTACCTAAAAGTACAACGTCCTCTCTGCTTGCATCACTTGTTGCCCATGGTTTATTACGGCAGGATAAAAATAAATATTATCTTGGTTTACGTCTCTATGAGTTTGGGCAAAGGGCAGAGGAAAGCTTTGATATAAAAAAAATAGCACTAGAGCCATTGACCCAGTTACGCGACATGACCAAGCTAACGTGCCATTTGGGTGTTTTGCAAGGGGCTGAGGCCATTTATTTAAGTAAGTTAGAAAGTCCTGGCGCTATTGTGGTAAGAAGCTGGATAGGGAAGAAGCTTTCGCTTTATAGTTCAGGGTTGGGCAAAGCACTGCTTGCTTGGATGTCAGATAAAGAAATTGACCGACTGTTACCTGACGAGAATTTTAAAATATATACAGCCACGACGATTCCAAATAAAACGGAGTTAAAAAAAGAATTAGCGCAAATAAGAGAGCAGGGTTGGGCTTTTGATAATGGAGAAGACAGTGAAGAGGTTAATTGCATTGCTGCTCCCATTTTTAATAAAGAAAAGCATGTGATTGCAGCGATTAGCATCTCAGGTGTTTCTTTTCAAGTCAGTGCGGAAAGGATACCGCAATTAACAAAAATGGCATTGGCTACAGCACGAACTATTTCAGAAGAGGTTCAGAAATATTAGTCTCTAAAATCGGTTAAAAAGAAAAAGGGTATCATCAATATGATACCCTTTTTTGGTGAGTTGATTTATTATTCCGAGTCTTTTAAAACCATGGGACGGTTAAAGTTAATTAGCATTGAGCACGCTAAGTAACCGACTGCGGCAAAAGCAAAAAACATCATGGC
The DNA here is from genome assembly GCA_964395065.1 of uncultured Ventosimonas sp. Lineage (GTDB taxonomy): Bacteria > Pseudomonadota > Gammaproteobacteria > Pseudomonadales > Pseudomonadaceae > Entomomonas. The sequence continues at coordinate 19,728 of CAYNAM010000026.1, read as the reverse complement.
TGAGTAATAAGAGCCTGTTCTATGGATCATCCAACCCACTAAGATAGGAACAATTGCCGCTGTCATATTACTACAGAAATTCATTGTACCTGTTATCGTTCCTGCCATTTTTTGTGCACCTAATAGCCCTGGAATAGACCAGTAGACACTGGCCCAGCGTAATGGAAAGAGAGCGATGGTTAAAAATATAACGGCCATGGTTGGACTGGATGTATTAGCGCATAGAAATACGCCACCCCCTGAGACAATGGCAGAAATAGCTAGCAATACATGGAATACTTTATTAGGTGCAGTGCCAGCACTGCGCCATTTATCTGCGATATAACCGCCAAGCTGTTGACCAACGAAGCATAATAAAAACATGATGGTCATGGCGCCGCCCATCTCTTTTACATTAAATCCGTGCGCTGTTTTTAAATAAGCAGGCACCCAGACCATTAATCCATAAAATACGGTACTGTAGCAAGCCCAACCACCGATGAGTGCTAATACGTTTAATTGTGTGAGGTAGGGAAAAATATCTCTTAGGCGTGTTTTTTGAGCAGAGGATGTTTTTGCGCTATTAACGCCCTCTTCAATATAGGCTAGTTCTTCAGCATTAACAGAAGGATGCTCATTGGGTTTGTCTCGAATAAAGAACCAAGCCATAACACCTACTACAACTGTTCCGACCCCCGCAATGATGAAGGCGATACGCCAAGAACCAAAGTGACCAATTAACCATGTTAAAAGTAGGGCGCCTAATGCTGTTCCAAGGGGGGCGCCGCCATCTAGTAGCATAGAGCCACGACCACGCTCGTTCGGAGTTAGCCAATTCCCCATTAGTTTAGCACCTGCTGGCATAATAGGGGCTTCTGAAATACCTAACCCTATACGTGTTAAACTTAAAGTTAGTACTTGGTGGCAGGCCGCACCTACAGCTTGGAACGCACCCCAAACGATTGTTGCAACAGCAATGATACTGCGTGTTTTAAAGCGATCAGCTAAAAAGCCACTGGGGATTTGCATCAGAGCATAAGACCAAAAAAATGCACTGTGTAACAGTCCAACAATACGTTCGTCATGGATGCCAAACTCCTCCTGAATAAAAGGCATAGCAATACCTAATGAGGTTCTATCAATGTAGTTAATAGCACCTAAAACAAGCATTAAGATAAAAATTAACCATCGGACAATCGTCGGTTTTCTTTTCGGTGGTGTGGCGGTATTGGATATTGACATGTAAATCTCCTAATAAGCGTGAGATATTGGTACTCAAAATATGGTTGGGGTATGGATGTCATTACAAGTACTGCATTTATTACATAGTATTTGGTACGAAAAGAGCCTTTTTTTAATAGTAAACTCCATAATTTCTATATATGGAACATTTATCCTAAATATTAGAATTTTGTAGAGCTGATTGTCAATGATAAGTCATGTATTAGCTGATCTATATCTATTTTTGTTCTTTATAAAGAACTTTGTTTTTGAGTTTATGGTTGGTAAATGTGTTGTTTTTGTTTGTAATGAATTAGAACTGGCTTAGATGGATTGTTACAGTTAAGTATTTTTTATTTTATTAACTAGCGTATACTATTTTTTTATTTTTATTGTAAGTTGATTTATGCGTAATGATCTTAAAGATGAACCAATATCTGTTCCTAGCTTAACGATCGATGATGTTGGAGAGAATGTGTCGACTAATAAGGACTTTGAACCAAGAGATAGGAAGAAATCACAATTTTCCAATGGTTTTATTTTGTCCATGTTGCTGTTTTTATTTGTTGTTTACAGTGTGGGTATGTCCATACTTTTTTGGGTATTTAAGCAGTCGACGGATGACGTTCGTAATCAACTAAATGAAACATCCAACTCAACAACACAAGTTACCGAAGCTAACTTGATGCGTTGGCAAGCATTGGCAAAGCAAATAGCTGATCAGCAAGCAACAACTAAAACAAGTTTAGAAGGCATTCGTGACCAAAATAAACAGCTGATAGGGTTGCTCAGTAAACTACAAGCTGAGCAAAAAACGACAGCAAAGCAACAGTCAGAGCAAAATGATCGCCTAGCAAAGCTGGAGCGACAATTACAGTCATTCACTCAATACGATGAGCAGATTAAACGCTTAACGACTGAGTTAGATAAGTTAAAGCAATCACAAGCGACAATCACAACAATTGCCAGTGATGTTAAAGTATTGCAGGATAAAAAATTACCTCAGGCGCTGCAAAGTGTACAAGACGATTTGTTGTTATTACGTAGTCAACTTGATGCGTCAGCAAATAATGATTCTAAGCAGCAATTAGTGAAGCTAGAAAAACAAATACAGTCATTGCAAGGCCAAGTGGATACACTCAGGCAGCAGTTAAGTAATCGTTCGCTCTATTAAATGAAAAGTTTATCTTACCCCCATAGCGTTGCTGAGTTACAGGCAATACGCAAGGCAAATAGTACACGTCCCTTTTTAGCAAGAGGGCATCAAGTTGTGAGATGTGAGCGTTGTCGTTTAAATTTTCACTATTGTATTTGTCCATGGCAGCCTACCATTCATAGTAATGTCGGTATGTGCTTGTTGATGTATGATACTGAACCCTTCAAGCCCTCAAATACAGGCTGGCTAATCGCGGATATTGTTAAAGATACTTACGCATTTAGTTGGTCACGTGTGGGTAATATGCAGGCTGTGGAGGCGTTACTTAATGAAAGTGCTTGGCAACCATATATTGTTTTCCCTGGAGAGTATGCGCAAGAAGAGCGTGTATGCCATCAATTAACTCCTTCTGATAGAAGACCTCTATTTGTATTATTGGATGGTACTTGGCCTGAAGCAAGGAAGATGTTTCGTAAAAGTCCTTATTTAGATAAGTTTCCTGTTTTAAGCCTTACATCAGATCAGTTATCACGTTACCAACTAAGGCGCTCTAATAATGCAGCGCATCTTTGTACGGCTGAAGTGGCAGCGCTATGTCTTGATTTGGCAGGTGAAAAGCAGGTAGCTACAGCGCTTAATAATTGGCTTGATGTATTTACACAGCATTATCTAGCAGCGAGAGAAACTAAAAAAGTTAATGTAGAAGATGCATTGCACCAACAGTTATTAGGGTCTATTGGATAGAGATAAAATAGACCCTATGTGGGGGGATTAGTTCTCTACTTTTTTAATGATTTTATCCATGTCTTCTATTTTTAAATCATGTTTTAAATAAGCATCCTGATCTGATAACTCGATATTTAACGAGTATTTTGTTTCATAAGCCAATGTACCTTGACTTATAGAGAAGTCGATCACATGTCCACCAATTGATTTTTCTTTGTCAATAAAATGGAGGTGGAAACCAGCAACAGAGATGTTTTGGAAAAATTCAGGTGTCCAAAAGCCAATTAATGTCCCTTCAATACGAGTTAGACTATCAACTATTTGAAGTGCTGCTACTTCTAATGCGTTTTTACAAGGCTTATCGTGTTCACTGGGCCTTCTAATTTTTAAGGTATCAAACATGCCCTCAATTTTGACTGCTAAAAAAACATTATCAAGTAATGTGTAGTTGGCTAATTCTTGGTAAAGTGTATCTTTAGACAATAAGTGGCTAAATGTTGTTGTTTTATCGGGTATAAATGTAGTGATTTGCGCAAAAGGTAATTTTTCAACATCATCCATCTTCCTTAAACCTTTGTTCCCTTTTGCTTCTAAAAATTGACAGCTGTCGATAGTGACTTCTCCAGCCAAGCCATCCGAGCATCCTAACCCAAAATCACCATATTTTTTGATTTCTGAAATAGGGAATAGCCCCTCAAAAACGCCCCCCATAAGGGCATTAATACCTGAAAATTGAGAAATTTGTTTTTTCATTGTTTGTCACCTCCTATTAATTAATAGCGTACTAAGCCACCATCAACATTAAGCGTTACTCCGTTAACATAATCGGCCAGTTCTGATACTAAAAATAAAACTCCTTTTGCTACTTCACTAGGGTTTGCTGGTCTGTGTAGAGGGATTGCTTCTAAAGATTTATCATAGAGTGTTTTATCCATGTTACGTGTGATTTCAGTATCAATAAATCCAGGGCATATCACGTTGCTAGTTATGTTATAGCCACCTGCTTCACGAGCGATGCCTTTAGTAAAAGAGATAATAGCCCCTTTGGTTGCGCCATAACAGGTGTTACCTAAAAAACCTCCGCCTGTTTGTCCTGCTACAGAGGCAATGTTGACTATCCGTCCCCATCTTTTTTTCATCATATAAGGAAGCGCTTTTTTAGTTAACATAAAAATGCTTTTCACATTAATATCGAATAGTTTTTCCCATTCACTGACAGCAACATCGATAATATCGCCTTTAGAAATAATGCCCACATTATTAATCAAGATATCTATGCCTTTGTCTTGATCAATAATAGTATTGATCAGGTTGCTTGTATCGGTATCTGATGAAACATCAGCATAAACAAAACGCACAGAACCAACGTATTGCTTTAATTTTTGTATGGCGTTATTGCCAGCCGCCTCATCTATATCCGTGATTATAACGTTAGCACCTGCTTTGACTAATTCTTGAGCAATATCAAATCCAATTCCCTTTGCACCACCTGTTACTAATGCTACCTTACCATTTACATCGATTTTCATATTAATATCCTCTATACTTAATTTATGTATCTATCATATCGTTAATACATTGCTCCTCAAGCTATAAAAATTAAACTTTGATTAAGCATTACTTAACCTGAGACCCTATGCATAATATTCCTTTAAACCTTCTTAATGTGTTTTTAGCTGCTGCAGAATATCAATCATTTAAGATTGCAGCTGATAAGCTGTGCTTAACAACAAGTGCTGTTAGTCAGTCTATAAGAAAGTTAGAAGATAGGGTGGGGATATCTTTATTCAACCGTAGAACTAATGGTGTGGAGTTAACGCCATCGGGCGTTGAATTGTTTAAGTATGTAACAGTAGGTATGAGTGAAATTAAAAAAGGTATGGATCAAATTACTAAAAGTAATAATTCGATTTCAATTTTTTGTCCACCAGGGATTGCTACTGAGTTAATGGCACCTTTTGTTTCTAAAATTATTGCAGAGGGTTACCAAAATGTTCGTATGGAATCAAATGAAGAGTCATGCATAGAATATTATGATAAATACGATGTAGCGATTATTTTAGATGAGTCCGCAAAAGATATAGATAATGTATGTTACTTAGGGCCTGACTATTATTTTCCTTTTTGTCATAAAACAATTTATGATCAAATTAACTCTATAGAGGACTTATATAAAACTGTTCTTTTTTGTAATGATCATGGCAAAGTGAATTGGAAAGAATGGTTTAGCTATAATGATATAGTCTACACACCCAATAAAACATTAACGTTTACAAGAGCCTCTCAGTTATTGTCTGCTATTGATAATGGTCTAGGTGTTGGGTTGGAGTCTTATCGAGTCCTTTCCAACAAACTTAGGACGGGAGAATATTGCTTGTGTAATTTGCCCCATTTAAAACCATTAATAAAAGACATGACATGGCTTTATATAAGCCCTAATAAAAAGGATAATAAACAGGTCAGTTTTTTAAAAAATCTTGTTTTAACTTTGTGTGCAACGGGAGTAACAGGAAAAATAAACACTGAATAAATAGATGTGTTGAGTTTTTATAAAAATAAATTATTCAGTTTTTTTGTCTTGTCGAATGCTTAAAGTCAAAATAAAACCTAATAATATTCCTCCGATAATGGTTTTTTGGGGGAAGATTTGTGATAAAGTAAGCTTATACTGTTTAATATACAAAAGTAGAATCGGTAGGAGGATAATACTGCCTAATAAAAACTGAAAACCTGAAAAGATAAATGGCTCCATGTCATCCATGGAGATATTTTGAGCGAGGAAAGTGCTTCACCATATCATTGCAGTAATAAGCATTAAAAATATTAGCGCAGGTTGCTGATTTTTTGAGCATAAAAATTAGGTTGTAGCTGTGGGTGGAATAACTTTGCCTTAAATCAGTGTGTTGTGCTAGTGTTGTTTATAAAAACTGGCGGATTTAATACATAATAACTAATCGTAACTAAAGCATAGGAATATAGTACGTGAATAAATATGATATCTTGATTGCGGATGATCATCCTCTATTTAGAGGCGCTTTGCGACATGCGTTACTATTGGGGCTTGGTCCTGATACTAAGTTAGTAGAAGTAGACACTATTTCTAATTTGGAAAAAAGTTTAACTGAAAAGTCTGATTGGGATTTAGTATTGCTCGATCTAAACATGCCTGGTGCTTATGGTTTTTCCGGTTTGGTGTTGTTACGAGGACAGTATCCTAAAATTCCAGTTGTGATGATTTCAGCACAGGAAGAGCCTTCTATTGTTAGTCGTTCTAGAGAGTTTGGAGCGGTAGGCTTTATTCCAAAATCAAGCCCGCTTGAAACTATTCAACAAGCTATTCAACAAGTGTTAGATGGTGATGTTTGGTGGCCTTATCCTGAAAGTGCAGATGATTTTGTTGATGAAGAAACAAAAGAGACCAGTGCTAAACTTGCCAGCCTTACCCCTCAGCAATTTAGAGTATTAACCATGGTGTGTGATGGGTTACTTAACAAGCAAATTGCTTATGACTTAGATGTATCAGAGGCAACCGTAAAAGCCCATATTACAGCCATTTTCCGTAAATTAGGTGTGCGTACTAGAACACAAGCAGCATTGTTATTGCAACAGATGGAATCTTTAGCTCAGTTTAAATAACTGTTCATATAGGCAGGAAATCCTTTTCTAGGCAATAGAAAAGGATTGTCCGCAACCACAAGTTGTAATTGCATGGGGGTTGTTTTTAACGATAAAGCGTGAGCCTTGTAGCCCTTCTTCATAGTCAATTTCAGCACCAGATAAATACTGAAAGCTCATAGGGTCAATAGCTAAAGTAACACCATTTTTTTCAATTAAAGTGTCATCGTCAGCGGTTTCCTCATCGAAAGTAAAGCCGTATTCAAAACCAGAGCAACCTCCACCTGTAACGAATACACGAAGCTTTAGGCGCTCATTTCCTTCTTCATCAATTAAACTTTTTACCTTTCGAGAGGCACTTTCGGTGAATTGAATAGTATTAGGTGTGAATGTTTCAATACTCATAATAGGTGTCTCCATGGTATTTAGGGAAGATAAAATACCAATATATAGATAATAGCCATGTATTATCTTACTGACTTAAAGTGTACGTCAATTATTAATTCATAACAAATCATTAATTCATAACGGTTGGTTCTTGTGTTGGTAAGGGTATTGGGGCCCAGTCAAAATAATATGTGGTTGGCTTGTTTTTGCCGGAGAGATGAGCAATAATTTTTATTGTTTTAGGGGTGAAGTCATCTGGTAAAATAAGCTCTGCAAATTGATCTTTACTGGGAATCATTTCTAAGTATTCAAAGGAAAATGGAATTGATTTATCATGCCCCTCTGTCACGGACATCTCAGATAAAGGAATAGTTTTAGTTTTTTTATTGGATATCCCTGTGATATAGATATTTAAATCACCCTTAAGTATTTTCTTTATGCTATCCGTACGCGTTAGTATCAATTTGTATCGGAATACTTTTTTAGTTTCAGTTGCTTGGACGATAAAGTCTCTCAACACTAGAGGGGAATCTGCTTTATTTTTTGATAGTACCACTTTATAAGATAAGATATCTTTTTGTTGTTGGTAGATTTGTTGTTCTAGTTGCATAATCGTTTTTCGTGCCTGTTCAATTGATTGAATATTGATATGATTTGTATTTTCTGCAACCAGTAGATTATTTTTAGTCTCTTGAAGAGCATGCTCTAAATTTTCAATTTTTGTTTGCTGATCTAGTAGCATTTTATTTGAGCTACTTTTTGTTATTAACTTGCCACTATAAAAGCTGGCAGTAATAACAAAAAGTGTGAGTAGTGTAATGATTATTAGCTGTAAATAAACGCCACTTGATACGCTTTTTTCTTGTGTATTGCTCATGATTAAGGCATTAATGCAAGGTTAGTTAATCCTAGGTTTTCTTCAAAACCAAATAAGATATTCATGTTTTGAATAGCTTGGCCTGATGCACCTTTGACAAGGTTATCAATGACTGACAAAATGACGACTAAATCACCATTTTGTGGGCGGTGAACGGCAATGCGACAAGTGTTACAGCCTTTAACGCTGCGTGTTTGTGGGTGACTTCCTTGGGGAAGTATATCTACAAAAGGTTCATTAGCAAAGCGTGACTCGTACAGGGCTTGTAGGTCTGTAAAGTGGTCTTTTACACGAACATAAAGACTTGCATGAATTCCTCTAATCATAGGTGTTAAATGAGGAACAAAAGTTAAGTTAACGGGTTGTTGTGCTATGGACTCAAGGCCTTGTTTTATCTCAGGTAGATGGCGGTGTCCTGAAACACTGTAGGCCATCATGTTTTCCGTTGACTCACAAAATAATGAACCTATTTTAGCAGAGCGTCCTGCGCCACTAACGCCAGACTTGCAATCAGCAATAAGTTGCGATGTGTCGGCAATGCCGTGTTCGAGTAGTGGTAAAAAACCTAATTGCGTAGCTGTTGGATAGCAACCGGGGACGGCAATTAAGCGCGCAGATTTGATTTGTTCTCGATTAACTTCAGGTAATCCATACACTGCTTCATTGACAAGATCAGGCGCTCCATGAGGTTGGTTATACCATTTTTCCCATTCGTTAACATCTTTAATACGAAAGTCAGCTGAGAGGTCAATTATTTTGGTTCCGGTAGCTAAAAGCTCGCCTGCCAATTGATGGGCAACACCGTGAGGTGTCGCAAAAAACACTACATCGCAACTGGCAAGCTGTTCAGTATTAGGTGAAGTAAATTGCAGATCTTTATAGTAGTCTCTGAGATTAGGGTACATATCGGCAACATAGCACCCTTCTTCTGATCGTGAGGTGATAATAGCTACTTCAGCATTGGGGTGTGATGCAAGTAAACGTAATAATTCTACACCTGTATAGCCTGTTCCACCGATGATACCGACCTTTATCATGTTTTTACCTTTTTCTGAGTAGTCTCTAACAATTGTTATAATAAAGCCTGATGGATAAACAAACAATAGTATCCACCTCTTATCTTGATTATACTTGTCATCCTATTATATGGTTTTGTATGGCCTTGTTGATTGAGAAATTTTATAAGGTATTGGGGAGAATCTGTTTTGGTATTACGAAAGGATTTATTAGCAGTATTTTTTTTAATCACAGTTGCGCCATTTTGTGCTTTTATTCATTTGGCGCCGTTGGGCGACTTTTGGCCATTTTTTATGGCTTGTTCTGCTGTGGTTATTTGTACAGTTGTTGCTTTAGGTGTTGCTAATTTTAAACAAAATGGCTTGCTAGTTTCCCCCTTTATTGGCTTGCTTGCTGGTTTCTTTTTGTTTCTTTGTTTGTTAACCCTTATTCAGCAAGTCAGTATAAATGATCAAGTTATATTGGTGGTTTATAGTGTTATTGTTGTGTTAACAGCACTATTAGCGATTCAGTTAGCGCAAAAGAGTGAAGTGCAATACTATGACTACTTGGCTATTGTTTTAGTAGTCGGTGGTATTATTCAAAGTATTGGTGCTATAGCAATTCAATACCGCTTGATGGGCATCGATTACTGGATGGTGCCTGTTTTTGATCGTTTAATTGGTTTTATTGCACAATCGAATCAATTAGCTATCTATATGATAGTTGCTTTTTTTGCATTAAGCTATTTAACACTTCGTCGACTAATGCCGGTTGTTATTGCCATTGTTATTGGTGGGTTATTTGGTTTTATCTTATTTGGTAGTGGTTCGCGTGCGGTATTTATTTATCTCGTATTATCTATAGTTGTTACGCTTTTTTGTGTTATTAAATCAAAAGATAAAGCATATACACGTTTTATCTTTTTAATTCTTTCGCTTATTTTGGGGGCTGTTGTTTATTATTATTTACCTACCATGATAAGTTGGTTCTCAGCAGACTCTACTCAAACTGTTGTTCTACAGACAAATAGTTCTTATGGACGAACAGCAGCGAGTGATTCTTTTCGCTTATCAGAAATAAAGAAAGCATTCGCTTTATTTAAGGAGATGCCACTTTTAGGTGTGGGGTTTGGTAATTATGCGGCAAAAGGGTTTTGGTTTGCTGTACAAGAGGGTAATTACACCTTTTTGGGCGATTTAAGTGTACATAGTCATAACTTATTTGCTCAGATTTTAGCTGAGTTTGGTGCATTAGGATTCTTGGCGTTGCTTGCTATCGTGGGGTATATTGTTGTTCGTTTTTGGAATAGCCCTAAGACGTTGCAATGGTGGTTAGTTGTAAATATATGTTGTGTCTATTTTGTTAACTCGATGCTTGAGTATGTTTTATGGCGTATGCAATTTGTACCTTTGCTGATATTGGTCATGGTGCCGTTACTATCGCCAGTGATAAAAAAACGACTTTCTCGATTTGTTAGTTCAGTTATTTGGGCTGTGGTTGCAGGTATTTTTATTTTTATGGCTAACCAGTCATTAAATACGTATGCGAAAAGCTTCTTTTATAACCAAGAGACTGTTTCGATAGATAAAGCGGGTTATCAGACTTTTTTATCGGCGACTGATGATTTAATTTGGGGACGTGAAATACAGCAACAAGAGTTTGCGAATTTGTCCCCTAATGTTATTGATTTTGCTAGACAACAACAAGTAACAGATACTATGTTAAGTTGGCATCCTTATGCGCCTGTTATCGTTAATAAAATACAGTTATTGTTGTTGTCGGGGCAGTTAGGGGATTTAGAGAGGCTTTCTGCCGCATTGGTAACAGCTTATCCTGAAATGGTGCCTAGTATTTGTGAATACTTTAATGGCTTTAATAGTTTACCGAACCCGAGAGGGTTACGTATTGTCAAAAAAGCATTAAATTGTAGGGCTGTTTTGTCTAACAATGACACATTGAAATAATATAAAGTGGTAGTAGTATAAATGACAAATAAATTATTAACAGAATTAGTAACATTGCTCAACTTAGAGCATATTGAGGAAGATATTTTTCGTGGTCAGAGTCAGGATCTTGGACTACGTCAATTGTTTGGCGGTCAGGTTTTAGGGCAGGCGTTGTCCGCAGCTAGCCATACAGTGCCTGATGATCGGTCAGCACATTCATTACATGGTTATTTTTTAAGAAGAGGTGATTCAACAAAGCCAGTTGTTTTCTTTGTTGATCGCGTGCGAGATGGTCGAAGTTTTAGTTCAAGGCGAGTCAGCGCCATTCAAAATGGTAAAACTATTTTCTTTTGCAGTGCTTCGTTTCATCGCCCTGAAACAGGCTTTGAGCACCAAGTTGAGATGCCAGATATTCCTGGGCCAGAAGGTTTAGATAATGAGGCGACTCTGATTATGAAGCAGAAAGATACATTGCCAAAGTCATTGTATGATAAAGTGAAAGGTGGGCGGCCTATAGAGATTAGACCTGTTTCTAATTTTAACCCATATGCCCCTCAGAAAAGACCACCGATACGCCATGTTTGGTTTAGAGCTGATGGTGAGGTACCTGATATTGCCCCTTTACACCGCTACCTACTAGCCTATACTACAGACTTCAATTTATTAACCACCAGTTTATTGCCTCATGGAAAAGGCTTCTTAGATGCAGATATGGAGGTGGCTAGTATTGACCATAGCATTTGGTTTCATCGCCAGCCTAATATGAATGAGTGGATGTTGTACTCTATTCAGAGCCCTTGGGCAGGCGAGGCGAGAGGGTTATCCAAAGCAGAGATTTTTACGCAAGATGGACGATTAGTTGCTTCGGTTTGTCAGGAAGGACTTATCAGACAGGTTAAAGATCATTCATAATTTACTGAAAGTGAGCACTAAAATGGACTCAAAAAAAATCAAAGCATGGGGGGTTCATGCCTTTACAGCCAGTGGTGTGATATTTGGTTTGTTGGCATTGCTAGCTATTTTAGATAATGATCCAAAAATGGCTTTCGTCTGGATGGGGATTACATTATTTATTGATGGCATTGATGGCACTTTAGCGCGGCGATATGATGTAAAAAATCAGGTGCCCGAATTTGATGGGACAGTGCTAGATTTAATTATTGATTATCTCACCTATGTTTTTGTTCCAGCTATCTTTGTGTATTGTTATATCCCTTTACCCGAAGGTACTAAAACGTTAACTGCTGCTATTATTTTATTATCTTCATTCTTTTGTTTTTGTAATAAAAATATGAAAAGTGCTGATAATTATTTTGTTGGTTTTCCTGCAACATGGAATATTGTTGCGCTGTACTATGTAGTTCTTGCTCCTCCTGCATGGTTTACTTTTATCGCAACGATAATACTAGCTATTTTATCTGTGGTGCCTGTTAAATTCTTACATCCATTTAGAGTTCGTAAGGCAATGCCATTGAATATTTTCTTCACAGTTATCTGGCTTATCGCAAGTGCCTTTTTAATTGCCCAATACGGTCATTTTAAAATGTGGACATTGATACTGTGGTGGATTTCTGGGCTTTATTTTATTGGTTTTGGTATTTGGCAAACGATTTGTGACAGAAGATAATACATGGTATGTTTATCTTGTTCGAACAGAACATGATAAGCTTTATTGTGGTATCAGCAATGACCCCATTGCTCGGTTTTATAAACATTGTAATGGGGCGGGGGCAAAATTTTTTGCAAGCAGTAAAGCAGTTGCTTTAGTCTATCTCGAACGATGTGAATCGAAATCTCATGCACTAAAAAGAGAATATACGATTAAGCAGTTTTCTAAAAACAGGAAAGAGCAGCTGGTGGCAGCAACTAATTGCTTCTCTTATACGTTACCTCTTTATAATGAATAAGTTTCTTGAGTGAATGAATAAGTGTGGAGAGGATAAAGATGGTATGGCAAAAAATTGAGCAATGCTTAAAGCATTATCAGCCTAAATCTTATGAGTTTCCAAATACTCTAAAACAAGCCGCAGTATTAGTGCCTATTTTAAAGAAAAATGAACCTGAGATTGTGTTGACATTGCGTTCTAATGAGTTATCTACTCATCAAGGTGAGGTGGCTTTTCCAGGGGGAAAGCGTGATAAAACTGATAATAGTTTACTTCAAACTGCCTTACGAGAGTCTTATGAAGAAATTGCATTGACTCCTGATAGTGTAAAGGTTGTTGGTTCATTACAATCATTAGTCTCTAAGCACCATTTGATGGTAAAACCATACGTAGGCTTAGTGGATGACTCTTTTTCTTATCAGGCAAATGTTGATGAAATAGCACATGTATTTACTGTTCCATTAGTTTTTTTTAAAGAGATTCCCCACCTAGTTACACATCGTGTTGATTGTTTTGGTGTGAGTTGGTATGTGCCTTGTTATCAGTATCAACAATTTAAAATTTGGGGGCTAACAGCCTGTATGATTGTTGAGCTTATTAATTTATTATTTGATAATCCTATTCCCTTACACCGTAAATTAAAAAGTGTAAAGTTAATTGAATCCCCATAATTTTTAGTGTCATCATAAAAACATAGACAAAATGGGCGCTTTTATATGGTAGTTTTTGTATACTCGCCTTTGTCTATATATTTAGTATTATTAGGATTATATTATTGCTAAAATAATAAAGAGATATATAAGTTTTAGAATAATTATGATTAGTTATTAGACTATAATCAATTCAGTTAAATTCAAGCAATTAAATATTAATTTTTAGTAAGGAGTTTTTGTAATGAGTGAGTATGCACTCTTCACTTCTGAGTCTGTATCTGAAGGCCATCCTGATAAAATCGCTGACCAAATTTCTGATGCGGTTTTAGATGCAATTATTACCAGTGATAAACATGCACGTGTTGCATGCGAAACGCTTGTGAAAACAGGGGTAGCAATTATTGCAGGTGAAATCTCTACCAATGCATGGATTGATTTGGAAGAGCTAGTTCGTCGAGTGATCTGTGACATTGGCTATACCTCATCAGAAGTAGGGTTTGATGGAGCAACCTGTGGTGTATTAAATATTATTGGTAAGCAATCTGTCGATATTGCGCAAGGTGTCGATAGACAAAAACCAGAGGATCAAGGTGCTGGTGACCAAGGTTTAATGTTTGGTTATGCCAGTAATGAAACCGATGTGTTAATGCCAGCTCCCATTTGTTTTTCTCACCGTTTAGTTGAGCGCCAATCTGAAGCGCGTAAAAGTGGGTTGTTACCTTGGTTACGTCCAGATGCGAAATCACAAGTTACTTGCCGTTATGAAAATGGTAAAGTAGTTGGGATTGATGCGATTGTGCTTTCTACACAACATAATCCAGATATTTCACAAAAAGACATCCAAGAAGCGGTTATGGAGTTGATTATAAAAAATGTGATTCCTGAAGAGTTATTGCATAAAAATACTCAATTTCATATTAACCCAACAGGTCAATTCATTATTGGTGGTCCTGTGGGGGATTGTGGGTTAACAGGTCGTAAGATTATTGTAGACAGTTACGGTGGTATGGCACGTCATGGCGGTGGTGCTTTTTCTGGAAAAGACCCTTCAAAAGTAGACCGTAGCGCAGCTTATGCGGGGCGTTATGTGGCAAAAAATATTGTTGCAGCAGGATTGGCTGAGCGTTGTGAATTACAAGTATCTTATGCGATTGGGGTAGCGCAGCCTACCTCTATTTCTATTAATACCTTTGGCACGGGTAAAATCAGTGATGACAAAATTATTCAATTAGTTCGCCAACACTTTGATCTTCGTCCTTATGCGATTACAAAGATGCTTGATTTATTGCACCCGATGTACCAAGAAACCGCTGCTTATGGACATTTTGGGCGTACTCCAGTGCAAAAAACTGTAGGGGATGATACCTTTACGACCTTTACATGGGAGCGTACAGATAAGGCCGAAGCACTTAAAGCCGATGCGGGCTTAAAATAACATTATTCAATAAGCGTGGTAATTAAAGGTAGCTTAAGCTACCTTTTTTACATGCCCGGCAAGAAGTTTAAATTTTAATAAAACTTCTCTCCCCTCCTTTAATAAACTGTACATCAAAGACTCCATGTTCAATGCATTGTTTCATTAAAGGTACATATTTTTTAACATGGTCTTGCTGAAGATGTTCATCTAAAGATTGCTGATCGGACCAACGCTCAATAGTAATAAAGATTAATCCATCAATAAAAGACTCGTATTGTTCGCAACCTTTTTCATGCGGAGCAAAGTCATGTTCTAAAACTTTGGCTATTTTCCTAAGTGATTCAGCTTTATCTGGTAAAATATTTGCTTTAACGATCGCTGTAATCATTTTTTAATCTCCAATTTATAAAAATTAATTTTAGTTATATTTAAAAATAAAAACAATATCATTTATTCCATAAGGAAATAAGTACCTGCATAAAAAGTATTTTTAAGAATAAGAAAAGCCCGATAGAATACCAAAAATAATTAAATAACAGGGTATGCTGCTATGTCTATATTAAATAAAACAATTGGGAGTATTATAGGAATAATATTATCCTTACCTGTAGTAGCAACAGAACTACTCAATGTCTCTTATGATCCTACTCGTGAGCTTTATAAAGCTTATAATGAAGAATTTAAAAAGCATTGGAAGGAAACGACAGGGGAAGATGTAACAATAAAAAGTTCACATGGTGGTTCTGGTAAGCAAGCACGTGCTGTAATTGATGGATTAAGAGCTGATGTAGTCACTTTAGCGCTAGCAGGCGATATTGATGCCATTAATTTAAGGCAACCACTCATTGATAAGGATTGGCAAACTAAACTACCTAATAACAGTACGCCCTATACTTCAACGATTGTATTTTTGGTGCGTAAAAATAATCCAAAAAAAATAAAGGACTGGGACGATTTAGTAAAACAGGGTGTACAAGTCATTACACCCAATCCTAAAACATCTGGTGGGGCTCGTTGGAATTTTTTAGCGGCATGGGCGTATGCCAAACACAAATATGGTAGTGATGAA
Source organism: uncultured Ventosimonas sp. (assembly GCA_964395065.1). Taxonomy (GTDB): domain Bacteria; phylum Pseudomonadota; class Gammaproteobacteria; order Pseudomonadales; family Pseudomonadaceae; genus Entomomonas. The sequence continues at coordinate 3,797 of CAYNAM010000026.1, read as the reverse complement.
AAAGCAAGAGAGTTTGTAAAAAAAATGTATGCTAATGCTCCTATTTTAGATACGGGCGCGCGTGGAGCAACGACAACGTTCGTGCAACGTAATCAAGGTGATGTATTGGTGGCTTGGGAGAATGAAGCATATCTTGCATTACAAGAAGAGGGAGGCGATCAATTAGAAATTATAACTCCCTCCTTATCTATTTTAGCAGAGCCTCCTGTTGCTGTTGTTAATAAAAATGCTGAGCGTAAGGGCACGTTAAAACAGGCAACTGCTTATTTAGAGTATTTGTACAGTGAGCCTGCTCAGCGTATCATTGCACAAAATTTTTACCGCCCTCGTGATGAAAAAATAGCGGCTGAATTTAAAAACCAATTTCCTAGCTTGCAGCTTGTAACAATTGATGAGGAGTTTGGTGGGTGGGATAAAGCACAGCCTAAGTTTTTTAATGATAAGGCTATATTTGACCAGATTTACGGTGAAATCAATCAATAAGCGTATTGGATAGAGATAATGTCATTTCGTCAGTCTTCAGTTATACCAGGGTTTGGATTTACATTAGGGTATACCCTAATGTGGCTTTCCTTGATTGTTCTAATCCCTATGGCCGGCATGTTTTTTTATGCGAGCCAAATTACAATGGATCAACTAGGGGCAATACTAAGCAGTAGACAACTGCAGTCTGCGCTAAAGTTGTCACTTTATACCTCGCTTATCTCGGCATTTATTGTGTCTATTATTGGTAGTTTATTAGCTTGGGTATTGGTTCGTTATACTTTTCCTGGTCGTCGTTTTATTGATGCATTAGTCGATTTGCCTTTTGCATTACCTACGGCGGTAGCGGGTATTGCCTTAACCACACTTTATGCCCCTCAGGGCGCAATTGGTTCTTTATTACCTTTTAAAGTAGCGTACTCACCACTGGGTATCACGGTAGCACTTATTTTTGTGACCCTACCCTTTGCAGTTCGCACTGTGCAGCCTGTGATCAAAGATATACCAAGAGAAATTGAAGAAGCCTCTCGCAGTTTAGGTGCAAATACATTTCAAACTTTTATTTTTGTAATTTTTCCTATTCTATTTCCTGCGTGGATGACAGGTTTCTCATTAGCATTAGCGAGGGGAATAGGTGAGTATGGTTCTGTTGTATTTATTTCGGCCAATATCCCTTATAAAACAGAAATTCTACCTTTGTTAATTATGTCAAAGCTTGATCAATTTGATTACGTAGGTGCAACAGCGGTTGGAGTATTAATGATTATTATAGCTTTTGCTATGCTCTTGGTTATTAATCTAATTCAGCGCTATTTAAAACCTATTTATATTTTAAATTTGTTTTTAAAGCTCTTTAATTTTATTAGGGCATAAGGCTAATCATTATGATACGTTCGAATTACACTGGTAAATTTTCTTGGTTAGCACTGGTTCTTATTGTGCTAGTTTGGGTGATCTTTGCACTTATTTTTTTAATGCCTCTTTGGGCAGTTGTTTCACAGGGACTGGCTAATGGTCTTGGTGGCTTTTGGGAGGCAATTAGAACGCCTGATGCAATTTCAGCATTTAAGCTGACATTGATAGCAACAGGTATCTCAGTCCCGTTAAATATCATCTTTGGGATTACGGCTGCTTGGTGTGTTACAAAGTACGAATTTTGGGGAAAAAGTGTTTTAGTCACATTGATTGATATTCCATTTTCCATTTCACCGGTGGTGGCGGGGTTAATTTATATTTTATTTTATGGAGCTCAAAGTTATTTTGCTGACTTCTTTAATAAGCATGACATTCAAATTGTTTATGCCGTCCCAGGAATTGTATTAGCCACTATTTTTGTTACCTTCCCATTCGTTGCACGTTCATTGATCCCCCTTATGCAAGAGCAAGGAACACAGGAAGAGGAAGCAGCACGACTGTTAGGTGCTAATGGATTACAAATTTTTTGGTACATCACATTACCCAATATTAAATGGGCTTTGCTCTATGGTGTTGTTCTTTGTACAGCCAGAGCAATGGGTGAATTTGGTGCTGTTTCAGTATTAGCAGGTAATGTAAGTGGCGGTACTAATACTTTGCCTTTACATATCGAGATTTTGTATAACGAATACAATATAGTTGCTGCATTTAGCGTTGCTATTTTATTATTAATGATGGCGTTGGTTGTATTGTTGCTCCGTCAATGGAGTGAGTCACGTTTAAATCGTTCCCGCCAACGTCCAGGAGATACTTCAGCATGAGCATAACGATTCAGAATGTCACTAAGACTTTTGGAAATTTTAAGGCATTAAATAATATTAATTTAGAAATTAATAGCGGTGAGCTGGTTGCTTTATTAGGCCCGTCGGGTTGTGGTAAAACCAGCTTATTAAGAATTATTGCTGGTTTAGAAAAAACCGATGTAGGTAATATTATTTTTCATGGTGAAGATGTCAGTGGGCATGATGTGCGTGATCGTAATGTTGGTTTTGTTTTCCAACATTACGCTTTGTTTCGTCATATGACGGTATTTGACAATGTGGCATTTGGTTTACGCATGAAGCCGAGGGCAGTACGTCCGTCAGAGCAAGTGATTAAAGAAAAAGTACAATATTTACTACAGATGGTGCAGTTAGATTGGTTAGGGGATCGCTATCCTGATCAGTTATCAGGGGGGCAACGTCAGCGAATTGCATTAGCGCGCGCTTTGGCCGTTGAACCTAAAGTGTTATTACTTGATGAACCCTTTGGGGCGCTAGATGCTAAGGTTCGTAAAGAACTACGTCGTTGGTTAGCTAGGTTACATGATGAAATTCATTTAACCAGTGTCTTTGTGACTCATGACCAAGAAGAGGCCATGGAGGTGTCGGATCGTATTGTAGTAATGAATAAAGGCGTTATTGAGCAGGTTGGGTCTCCTGCTGAGTTATATGATCAACCTGCAAATAGTTTTGTGTATCATTTCTTGGGTGATTCTAATCAGTTCAAAGTAGGGGATAAAGAAATCTTATTTAGACCCCATGAGGTTGACCTTGCATTAACTGCACAACCAGAATATTTTGAAGCGGAGACGTTGGATATTCGCCCTCTAGGTGCAATTACACGTATTAGTATTCGTCCAGAAGGACAGTCGGATATTTTAGAGGTTGAGCTAACTAAAGACACTGGCGTGTTACAAACATTACAACGCGGGCAAACAGTTTATTTTAAACCAAAACCACATCAAATAGCCGATTAAATTAAAAGGGTTAATCAATTTGATTAACCCTTTTTTTATTCTACAGTAACGCTTTTAGCCAAATTGCGGGGTTGATCAACATCAGTACCCTTTAAAATAGCAACATAGTAAGACAGCAGTTGTAGTGGAATGGTGTAGAGAATAGGCGAGAGCACATCGTGAATATGAGGGATTTTAACCACATGGATAAAGGGTGCTTGTTTTATCTCGACAGCTTCATCAGCAAAAATAAAAAGCTCGCCTTCACGTGCTCTTACCTCTTGCAAATTAGATTTTAGTTTTTCAACTAAGTCATTGTTGGGCGCTACAGTAATAACAGGCATATTAGCATCCACTAATGCTAAGGGGCCATGCTTTAATTCCCCTGCAGGATAAGACTCAGCGTGAATATAAGAGATCTCTTTTAGTTTTAATGCACCCTCCATTGCAACTGGGTATTGTGCTCCACGACCTAAGAATAACGCATGATGCTTTTCTATAAAATGTTCTGCTAGTTTCTCAATGGTTTTGTTTGAGGCTAGTACTTCATCTATACGACTAGGGAGTCGTCTGAGCTCTCTTACTAAGGTGGTTTCAGCATCTGTTGGTAATGTTTTATGTG